>JANODD010000198.1:0-29180 GCA_031412515.1 Planctomycetia bacterium
AAAGCTAAGTGACTTGGGGCCACGATTGCCTATCCACAGTATTTTGATTCTCGGAAGTTGTCATGGCACATAAAAAGGGTCAGGGTTCTACACGAAACGGTCGCGACAGTAACGCACAACGTCGTGGCGTGAAGCGATTTGGAGGCCAATTGGTCACCCCAGGTTCCATTTTGGTACGTCAAGTTGGGACTAAATTCCACCCGGGCCGCAATGTGGGCATGGGTAAAGATTACACGATCTACTCGCTGATTGAAGGTCATGTTTTCTTCGACCAAGAAGGTCGCCGAATCAACGTCCAGACGATTGCTGCCGCCAGCTAAGGCACGACCGTTTAGTGAAGAAGCCGGTTTCGTGAGAATCCAGATATCTCTAAACCGGGTTTTTACAATCCCAGCTACAAGTCTAGACCTTTAGCGGCAGTAGTTGGTTTCGTAAGAAACCGGATGTTCCTCTTACGCCACACAAGTTTTGGGATTATCCCAGTCGGTTAAGTAAGTCATGTTTGTTGATCGCGCGGAAATTGAAATCGAAGCCGGTAAAGGCGGAGATGGCTGTGTTGCCTTTCGTCGCGAAAAATACATCCAGCACGGCGGCCCATGTGGCGGTGACGGTGGCGACGGCGGCAGTGTGGTCTTCAGAGCTCGTGAAGGCGTTAACAGCCTCGTAGCCTTCGGACATCGAAAACACTGGCGAGCGGAACGAGGTGGTCGTGGCCAGGGTTCTGATATGCACGGTCGCAATGGGCAAGACCTAATCGTTGAAGTCCCGCCTGGAACGGTGATGATCGATGCGTCCAGCGGAATGATCATCAAGGATTTGGTTTCTACTACTGAAGACGTTGTCGCGGCCCGCGGTGGTCATGGCGGCAAAGGCAATACTCGCTTCAAGACGTCGACCAATCAAGCACCGTACGAAGCAACCAGGGGTCTCAAAGGTGAACTGCGGCGCGTCATCCTCGAATTGAAAGTCATCGCTGACGTCGGCTTGGTCGGTAAACCCAATGCCGGAAAAAGCACCTTGCTCAGCCGGATGTCTCGAGCTCGTCCAGAAATCGCCGACTATCCGTTCACAACTAAGTTCCCCAACCTAGGCCGCGTGATCGTCGACATCGACCGTTCATTCGTTCTAGCAGATATTCCAGGCTTGATCGAAGGTGCCTCCGAAGGCGTTGGTCTCGGACACGATTTCCTTCGACACATCATGCGAGCCGGTATTCTAGTGCATCTCGTCGAACCGCTCCCAAGCGATGGTTCAGATCCGCTTGAAAACTATCGCGTCATCCGCAAGGAACTGGAAACCTACAGTCTTGAGCTTGCTGAACGCCCCGAAATCATTGTTGTCAGCAAGGCCGAAATTCCCGAGTCGGCTGACGTGTTCGAGCAGCTTAAAACCGAAGTCGGACGCGAAGTCCTTCGTATTAGCGCAGTGACCGGCGAAGGTCTGAATAAACTGATTTACAAAATCAGTGCCGAACTGGAAGCCCGTAAAGCCATCCCCGCTCCACTCCCTACAGCACTTTAAAGCGGTCTTTGCTTGGGACCGTTTGTCCCGAGTATCGGCTAGGCCGCGACAGTGGTCCCAAACCACGACCGTAAAGGGTTGAATGAAACCTTGTGAAGCATTTTGGCTTGCAAATGTAGCTGGTTTCGTGAGTAACCGGGTGCACCGGTGACCCTTCTACTGCATCCGGTTTCTCACGAAACCAGCTACCCTACGAAGAAAAATGCTTCACAGCGTTGGGTTGAATAGTTCCGAATGGAACGATCCTTCTAGCTGAGAGCTCATTCTTATCCGCAACCTTCGACTTGGTTATCAACGAATCGATTCACCTAAGTTATAGTGGTGCAGGACACGGTTTCAGCAAGCATTGATTTACGAGCCAAGCATGGAAATTATCGACTGGATTTTGCACCTTGACGAACATCTCGCTCAGTTCGCAAATGAGTTGGGGCCTTGGTTCTACGGCTTGCTGTTTGCAATTATCTTTGGTGAAACTGGATTAGTCATTGCGCCCTTTTTGCCGGGTGATTCGCTGCTGTTTGCCGTGGGCGCGCTAGCGGCTAACCAGCCTAATTCAGTGAGTATTGCTGTTCTTCTGCCGCTTTTAATTGTTGCAGCAGTCATCGGCGACGCTTTTAACTACGCGATTGGTAGATGGGTCGGCCCTCAGATTTTCCGAAAAGACACCGGCTGGTTATTGAACAAAAAACATCTGCTGCGAGCTCAAGCGTTTTACGAAAAGCACGGCGCTAAAGCCATTGTGCTGGCCCGATTCCTGCCGATCTTACGCACATTCGCGCCGTTCGTTGCCGGTATCGGAGGAATGCAGTATCGTCGCTTCTGGCTGTACAACGTCATCGGCGGAATCGCATGGGTAAGCCTTTTCTTAATTGGCGGCTACGTTTTTGGCACCAGCGAGTTTGTAAAAGACCGATTCCCGCTCGTCATTATCGCAATTGTCTTTATCTCGGCATTGCCGATAGCGTACGAGTGGTTCAAAGCGTACCGCGAGAGTAACAAGCCACAGTTGTAGCTGGTTTCGCGAGAAACCGGACGATAAGCGCCCCGGCAAGAAACAAACTGCATGCAGCGCCTCGGCAGCCGGTTTCTTACGAAACCAGCTACATTTCGATGTCAAATTACCAATCGCATTCGAAGGCCGACGAATACACATTAGAATGACGTTCGCGACTGGAATCAGATTCACTGGATGCGGAATCGATTGATGCTGGATCTTGCTTGTAGAAATCGACTATGACTTGGAGTGACCGTATCGATATAGCGGTCGAATGGACAAAGTGGCCAGTAGCAGTTGCGGCTGCCGTAGTGACCCCCGCACTGTTCTGGTCACTATTCATACTCATGCTGCGCTTGGTCCATTCTCCGAGCTGGTCGCTCGTTCCATTTGGCTGCGGCATCGCTGCGTTTGTCTTCCTGTGGCGGAGATGGTTGAACAAGCTCGCCGTCGGACGTTGGCTGGTGACGATGGAGCATGAGGTAACACACGCGATCTTCGCATTCGTAACTGCCCATAAAATCGTCGGTATCCGCGCGACGATGAGTGAAGGTGGGGAAGTACGTTACGAAGGTCGCGGGAACTGGCTGATCACTGCGGCGCCTTATTTTTTTCCAACTGCCGCATTAGTGTTGAGCATACTCGCCTATCTCCTTCCGTTCCCTAACCTACCATGGCCCAGTTTCCTGCTTGGAATCGCGCTGGGATATCACTTTGTAAGCACTTACCGTGAAACACATCGCGATCAAACGGATCTAAAGCAGTTGGGGAATACGTTCTCGTGGATGTTTCTTCCAGCGGCTAATCTTTTGATGGTAAGTTTTCTCATTGCTTTCGCTCATAACGGCATGGACGGCGTGAAAATCTGGCTGGCCGATAGCAGGCAACCGTTTGACGCGGTCATCGCATGGTTGCAGTCGTTATAACGTTGGTCGCGGACCACTGTCCCGAGTATCGAACTGTGAATCACGAAATGTCTGCTTGTAATTGATCTCGTGCGTGCGGCATTTCGGCGTCTGGAGGTAAGGCAACTTCGCCGGGGCGGGGGGCAGCAGCCAGATGTTCTTCAAAGTCGTGCAGCAATTCCAGAACGTTGCGCTCAACCGTCGTGCAAATACTATCCAAAGGCAGGAAGTCGATGCGTGCGGTACTAAACGGGTTTTGCAGCTCCATCCCAATGCGATCCAAAGAAAGGAGTGGGTAGGCGAGCAACATTACGTATAGCGGGACGATCCAAACTTGACTGATATTCTGATGAAGTAACAAAAGATCTCTTGGTTCAGTTCTTAAATCTTGCATTAATCCAAGCGGCGATGTTATCAGCAGCATGAAAATGAATTGTCTAACCTGAATAGCACCGGATCGCGCCAAGGGGGTTTTCACGATCCGTTCGCAGCCACCTACATGATCAATCAACTGAGCTCGCTGTCTCTCAGCACTATGGAACGCAAACCCGTCCATCCCCATTGTCCGAGCCTCATTTAACATCAAGGCTATTTCACCGGAAACAGCATCGGGCATGTGCTCTGCCTTCCTGATCCAATTGCAACTCTCTTCGGAAATCAGCCGATGTAGTTCAGGAAAGTTGCGTTGCTCACGAAGGCTTCTTCGGCAAACATGAGGAAAGACAGCTAGCCAGCGAACAAACCGCGAACGCCAGATCGCATCCTTAGGGCCATAGGCTAGTCCCGAAATTGCTAGGTTGCGAGTTTGATTGACTATGCCACCCCACAGCACTCTGGCTTCCCACCATCGGCTGTAACCAGCGTTCACTCGTAATACCAGAAGCAGCGCGAGCACTGCACCAGCTGCCTCAAACGGAGTCGCCGGTACCGATAGATCCACTTGCAAGATCATTTCAAGTCGTTGAATGGCCAGTACAATGACCGCTGTTAAAACTCCAAACCCCAATACATCCCCGATCACGCGAGGGGCTACAGAACCTCGAATGATAAAAGTGCCTAGCCAAAATGAATAGGACAACGCACTCTCTGCTTCTTTAAACCCCTGCGAGGCTTTATCGACTGCAGATTCAAAAGGCACGTCGTCAGATAGCATTGGTAATAGTCAATGTGTAGGTCTGCACAAAAAGCCCCGATGCAATCATTCGTTCACATTCCAGCCAAGGTCCAAACCTAGAGTTTTTCTGCAATGCTGTAGATTTCGCCAATCGAACCAACAATTTCGTCTATATCAATCTCTAGGTCAGTCACACGCCCTGTGCCCATGTCAAAAACCCAACCCACTATCGTCAGCCCTGCAGTACGATAAGCGTTCTGAACTTCGACGACCTTCAGCAAATTGATACACTGTTCCCGAACGTTGAGCTCTACAAGTCGTCGGTATCGCAACTCATCGGTTTGCATCGAATCCAACTCGGCTGCATGCAAGCGGTAAACGTCTCGAATGTTCTGCAACCAAGAAGTCAAGTTACCTAAGTCAGCCGACTGCATCGCCGCAAGAATACCCCCGCATCCATAATGGCCACAGATGACAATACTCTTCACGTGTAGATTGCAGATAGCAAAGTTGATCACCGTATTCGAACTGTGATCATTGTTTGGTATCAGGTTGGCAACATTGCGGTGGACGAATAAGTCGCCAGGCCCCGCTCCAAGCATCTCTTCGGCCGTCACGCGACTATCGGAGCAGCCGATGTACAAGATGGTAGGACTCTGGTTACTTGCTAACCGTCTGAAAAACGACGGGTCATCTTCAATTCTCTTTGCTGCCCAAATCGCGTTGTTTGCGATTGCTTCATCCAATTGCATATTTAATATCCGAGAAAACGTGGATTTCGCCCACAACGCTTTAATCTACGTTCTGTTTCTAAAGAGTCTGACCCTTTGGAAGGCATGTAAGATTGCCTGATAAAAGTACATGCCCGGAGAAGGTCAGACGCCGTTAGAAACAAAACCTAGCCTCAACTAAGGCAATTAGGCTGCACGTGTTTCTCCCCCTAACACCGTTAAGATTTCTCCCGAGATGTAGCTTGAGTCTGCATTTGACGCGAAGAAAACGAAAGCGGGCGCCACTTCTTCCGGTTGCCCAGGACGCTGCATCGGCGTCTTCGCTCCGTGTTCAGCTACCTTATCCGCTGGCTTAGATACTGGCTGAAGTACCGTCCAGATTGGACCGGGGGAAACACAGTTCACTCGTATTTTCCGATCGGCAAGATTGAGCGCGAGCGACTTTGTAAACGCATGGATGGCACCTTTTGTCGATGCGTAGTCGATCAGTGTTTTATTGCCTTCCAACCCCGTAATGGAACCGCAGTTAATGATCGCCGCACCTTCCTGCATATACCCAAGGGCGGCTTTCGCCATATAAAAGTAACCAAAAATATTAGTCCGAAAAGTGAGTTCCCACTCCTCATCCGAGATATCCTCCAGCCGATCATGCGTCTGCTGATAGGCCGCATTGTTGACCAGAATGTTCAGCTTTCCAAAGCGATCCACAGTCTCCGAGACTGCCCGCTGACAGAATGCAACATCTTTCACATCGCCAGGAAGCAATAGTGCCTTCCTACCCTCGTTGCGGATAGCTTGCGCGGTTTCCTCGGCATCTGATTGCTCGTCCGGCAGATAAACTAGCGCGACATCGGCACCCTCGCGAGCAAACAGAACGCTGACTGCACGGCCGATTCCTGAGTCGCCACCTGTCACCAATGCCACTTGGTCCTTGAGTTTGTTGGCGCCTTGATATGTGGGTGCTAGATACTCGGGTCTTGGATTCATCTTCGATTCCAAGCCAGGCTTAATCTGTGTTTGCGGCGGCATTCGTGACGACTTCGTGGCTTCTTCAGCGCTCATACTTAAAGTCCTTGGCGAGTGGGCAATTAAAATATTTATGATTGATGGAAAATAGAATCCCAAGCTGCTGAAAATGCAAGTATAAAACTCTAGACTCGGTCACGCAGACCTGTCACTCCACTGGCTTCTGCACAGTGATCACAGCAAAACATAACTCCGTTAGCTTCCAAACCATGTCCGATAATGCGACAACGACAGTGTTCACAAGTGGGTGCTAAAGCCTGAATTGCACACTCGAAACTATCGAAAAAGTGCGAAGTACCTTCACTGATAATTTCAAAACACTTGTCGTATTTGTTTCCACAAGTTTCGCAAGTCTTCATATCTTGAACCCCTACTTAATGACTGCACGCGCTGCGCAAATCAATGAACGAGTATGAGATGCAGCTTGAACACATCCTCGAGTGCAATCGCCGTGCCAGTGTACCGTCTTCTCAGCCATTGCCGGTTTCGCTCGGAACTTCGCTCTGGATTTTTTTCGTATTACGAGTGAGACGAGTAAGCATCGACAGTATTAAAAATGCAAGGACCGCACCAAGGATGGCTGATGTTTCTCTTCCTAATCCAGCCGCAATACCAACTGCAGCGGTCAGCCAAATGCCTGCGGCCGTTGTTAGTCCATCCACATCCTCTTCTTTATTCCTCTTGACAATGGAACCGGCGCCGAGAAAGCCAACTCCCGACACGATGCCTTGGATTACTCGACTAATTTCCGCATTCGCCTGCCCTGCTTGTTGAGGGATTAGCACGAACAGTGCCGCCCCAAGGGACACTAGCATGTGCGTGCGTAGACCAGCCGATTTTCCAGCTTTTTCTCGGTTAAATCCAAGCAATCCCCCGAGAAGTGCCGCAAGCAACAATCTTATCGACATACGTATGGCCTCAGCCGCGTCGGGCAAGTCGTGAAAATCACTTACAACTCCGTGCCACAAGTTATCCATAGTTAGGCTCCGCTAATGAATTCGATGGTCGCAAGATTAACACCGACAAATCACTCACCTGCAGTCTTTTTGTCGTGCAGAACTTTTCCTGACAGTCGGTCTAAGTCTTCATCAGTCACCGTTGGGAGAAACTGCTTTCGATAGAGTTCGTCATGGAGGATGCTAACTATTGCGACTAACGGAGACGCAACCAAGACTCCCAATACGCCAAAGGCAGACACGCACAGCAGCATCGAGAATATGATCGCAACTGCATTCAATTTCATGCCTCTAGCCATGATCAGAGGCAAGATCACATTGTTTTCTAGCGCTTGAATTCCCACGTAAGCCAGAAGAACCCAAAGCGGCGTCATTCCACCTTCTCCAATAGCCAGCAACAAAGCCGGCACCGCACTTAAAGTGGGTCCAAGAAAAGGAATCGCCTCAAGAAGCCCTGATATTAGCCCCAAGACCAACGCATCGGAAAAACCAAGCAGTGGCCACATCAAGATAAATACAAGCAAGCCGATGGTAAACATTCCAGCCAGTGTGGATCCTCCCCATGCAGGCGCAAACTTGCAAATTCGGTCTACTATTAACAGTGCCTTAGGAAGATGTTTCTCCGGCACCATAGAAAAGAGCGCTCCAATAATCGGTCGAGGATTCATCAGCATAAAGATCACGCCAAAGAAAACGGTTACCAAGACCACCAGCATTTGTGCTCCGTTGAATGCAAATTTAGTAACACTCTCGACCGTGCTTCGTAACATCTGTGCCAGGCTCGATCGGATGCTATTAGAACCCTTTGAGACTGCATCCGCAGGCGCGTCGGTTGGCTTGAGCTCTTCATTGTCGTTGGTCTTCTCTGACTCATTTTGGCTACTCTCGCTGTTCACCTCCGCTTGTAGACGTTCTTCAGAACGCTTTGCACGCTGTTCCATTTTGATCAGCGGTTTTTGAAGCCGCTCCCAATATGCCGGCATGGACTCCCATAGATCTGCGGCCGAGCTTGCTAATGGTGTGATAAAAGCCCAGCCAGCAAGTGCGATAATGGCAACCATTGCAAAAGTCACTAACCCTGTAGCACCTTTCCTTCCGCCTGTCAGCGATCTAAGGCGATTGACCAACGGATTAAGCGCCAGCGAAATAATCAGAGTTAATAAGAAGGATAAATAAATTGGCGATAGGATCGCAAAGGTTTGTACGAAAATTAGCAGTGCGAAAGCGATGACCAAATAAGAGCCGATTGAAAGTCGCCCGCTTCTACCCACAGTACTACTTGACATTTCCAACTCCTAAAGTCGCTATGGTGGCGAATGTGCGAAGTCTTCGAGACTCATCATTTCAGCCCTCAAGAAGTATCAACTCAAACGTGCATGGACAGATTTCAAATGCAAGTGATTGTCACACCTTGCATGCTCTTTGACCACTTTGCAACTTTAAAACGCAAAATGTTTGGCTACACCATTCGGTATAAAATCTTTAGCCTAGAAATGTAAACGCCTCTCCATAGAAGAAGAGGCGAGTGTAGCTCCCGTAGCCTAAGCATCCTGACTCGTAGCCTGGGTCTCCTGTCTCGTAGCCTAGGTCTCCTGTCTCGTAGCCTAGGCATCCTGCCTGGGTCCAACATCAGCCTGCGGTGCAAGCACACATGCTCAACCAACAGAAACAGTAACTTTGTCTGAAGTTTACTTTCCGCTCTTGTCTTTGATTGCTTGGCCAGCATTTTTCACTGCCTTGCCCGCGGCCTTGGTCGCATCTGCCGCTTTATCTGCAGTCGCATTGGCTGCTGCCTTCACGTTCTCTCCGGCTTTCTTTGCAGTATCGCTAACAGCCTCTCCAGCTTTCTCAATCTTTCCTTTAACGCCGTCTGACATAATCTGCTCTCCAAATGCGGGTGAGTGACTCGAACGCAGCTGCGACAATCAGCTAAGCGTTCAGTTCTGCCGGACGACTAAGCACTTGCTGTTCCAATGACAACGGCACAGTCTATTTCAATCGCAAATTCATCGCAGCCGATGATGCTTATATACGCTCTCGAAATCTTGCATCATTCGAATACGAAAAGACAAGTTTTGAACTGTCCGGATTAAGGCTGTAAATAGTCGATCCGCGTTCAATAGTTAGACGAACTTCTATCGATGTGAGAGATTTCCGATCATGCTAAGGTCGTAACTTTCTAACGGTCCCGGCTTTGTCAGCAATCGATTCGATTTTCATCACCTAGCTGTTGCCTTGGCACCATTTGCCATACTCAGCGCCAGCTGATTCTCATTTGCTATTGGCCATCCCAACGATCCTTAACCAGAGCCCTTATTGGCGCAATGATTCTTGGTTGGGGACTTTTCAATTTCGTAGAGGGAGTGATCGATCACCACATTCTTCACGTACACCATGTGACCGAAACGGACAATCACCTTGTTTGGGATCTAGCTTTCCTAGCTTCCGGCCTGATCATGATTGCAGGTGGGTGGCTGATGTTAAAACACAAGCCCAACTCCGCTGACAAGTCCGCCGAAGTCAATTAGCAGTGCAACTATTAGCAGTGCAACTATCTAGTAGAAGGCTGGACTCAACCATTCCATTTGATATGCGACAGCGGTCAAAGCGAGTACTGCAAAGCCGACCAAGGAGCTGAGTCCTGACAGGATAGTCATTCCGATGGTCCTCATTCGATACGTCACCACTCCAGCTATTCCTGTCCAGGCCGCAACGATTCCAAATCCAGCTCCGCCGTACACTTGAACCAACTCAGAAAAACCCCCAAAAGTTGAGTAAAAGACTGGTCCAAACGGAATGGCGCACAGAGCCAGCGTTGCGAAAAAAAGGCTGATCCATGGAATGAGTGCCAATAGTCGAGTCATAGGCGGTAAATTGCTTTCTGCTGGCACATGAAAGTAAGTACAAGTGATCCTTAGGTCGTAATGCGAGTACAAGTTGGTAGGAACCTAGCATCATTCAATGTGCGTCGCAAGCAAACTATCTAGCACTAGGGGCGACTTTCGCCCTACCACCCGGGCTTGGTTGCCTCTGGCGAGTCGCCACGCTTTGAGATACGATACCCAAAGTCACACACTGCCAAACAGTGTTTTCCCTAGGAAAAACGCATGCCCTCGTAGCTCAGTTGGATAGAGCAACGGATTTCTAATCCGTCGGTCAGAGGTTCGAATCCTCTCGGGGGTGTTTTAGAAACATAGCGAATCGTTGGTAAAACGATACCCGAACGCAGTTCAGCGCACTTTTTCCAAACCATAATCCGGTACACGGAGGAATGCGTATGCGTAAGGTACCCAGTTATCGCCATCACAAGGCGAGCGGCAGAGCAGTTGTCGCGCTCAATGGGCGTGATCACTATCTAGGGCAGTTCAACTCCAAAGTATCTAAACTCGCCTAAGACCATCCAGCTCGCAAGTCGCTGCGCTCTGTCACGGTGCTCGTCATCGATCATGTCAAACGTCGTCGTCAGATACTCACCGTGTGAGCGAAGTTTCGCATTTAGCTTCATTCGGCTTTCGGGAATGGACGACTCCAGAGCTCGGGCGATATCCGCAACATCGATCGAACCATCTTTTCCGGAAATCTTTTGAAAACTCTCGCTCGACATGAATTCGCTTAATTCGTCGAGGGTAATAACAGAGTCTTTGGCTATCGCTTTGGCCAGGACTGATTTGAAGTTGCTGCCAAGATACGCTCGGCAGAGCCGCGTTCGCCTCGTTCTCCCGGAGATATTGTTCGCTTTTGACTGGTCTATGTTTTTAAGTCAACAGACTCAGTTGGCTGCTAGGCTAGAATCAGACGAAGCTTTAAGAGATGGCAGGAATCTAGTTGTTGGATTTCCGAAACCGGTAGCAGCTCCATCTTTCGACGAGCCACCGAGATGGATCGCAATCACGTCGCCATCGTCATTGAGTAAGGGAGCACCCAGCGAACCTTCAAACGAGAGCTTAGAATTTTCAAGTTCGTAAGTAATATTCCCACGACCGTCGAGGCCTTTAACGGTAGCAGCGTGTTGTTTTTGGCTGGGCAGGGCTCCGACAAATGTAGCGATGGAGAGCCATGCTTTGTCTCCCGGTTTTACTTGCGTGTCGGATAGTCGAAAAGTACCTAAGCGAGAGGCGGCTGTATGATCCAAACGGATCGCCAGAATATCACCTGCCACTGATGATTGTCCATCGACAGCCGAATCAGGAATCTGGATAAACTCTTTTGCTTGAATGACGCCATCAAAAGCGCCAAACGCGTCGCCGAGCGTAATGCTCTTGAGGATCTCATTCAGCTCCATTGACACAGCATTACGCGAGAAGCCTGAACCAGTGCCTAAGACGCTCAGCGCCGTCAACACAATCGGATCCGACTTGTCATCCAGTTTTACAGCGAACGCAGTGCCTGCTGCAGTGCCAGCATCGATATTCCCAATCGAAGTTTGAAAGTAAGGGCGAAGTACCGACAGCTTTGGGACGGTCGGTGCTCCAGGTACTTCGGAGGATGGAGGAGCGTAACTTGGCATCGCGGGTGGTGAATCGCAGCCAAGTGAAAGTAGCACAATAATTGAAAGCTGCAATGTAAGCAGATGAGGTTTCATGTTGATAGTCCAGGTTAATTTCGTCATGCTGACGACTCGGGTAGAGGTGGCTTAACATTGCAGCAAGAGTTGCAAACTCAAATTACAGAGAACCTTCGCCCTCAGCGACTCGCTTGTCCAATCGCTTTGCTTCTTCCGCTTGTGCTTTCGGATCCGGTGCAGGTTTACTCCCGCAGCCTGACATAGAAAAGAGCAGCACTAATCCGAACAAGCAACTTAGTAGCTTCGGCATCACAGATCTCCCTGAACGACTTCGCCATCATCAATTACACAAAGCAAACGCCAGACATTTGCATCAATCGTGAACGCGAAGAAGCGAACGGAACCGTCGACCGCAACTGCATTCAATCCGCCAGGATGGGAAGAACCGAAATATCGATTCCAGTTAGGCCCGCCCCCGGTTGCAGCGTCGCCTAGGAATGTAGTGTTGATGTCAGGGCGAGGAGGAAAGTGGAATCGAACTACACACTCGTCCCATCCCGCGTTATTCCAGCGTTCGTTGTCACCACCGTCACGACCGTGTTGTGTAGGGTGGAGCGCTTTTTCCGAAAACAGAATTGAAGCTGTGGTACCGTCGGTGATATCTGCGATTCTCCGTTTGCGTCCGAGTCCTGGCCAAACTATGGCTCCTTGCTTGCCTGGACTTAGACCTCCATTTGCGGTGGTTCGAAGCGGCTGAGCAGGAGCACCCAGTGGAGCGGCCGGTATGTAGCTAATGGTTGAATCAGGCTGCCCAGAGAAGAACCCCGCGCAGCCAGCATAATCGGTACGTCCAAATGAAGAACCGTAACCCTGCGGTGCTCGTCGACTGGGACAATAGTAAGTCGGAACCATAGCTCGAGCTACTTCATCCTCGCCAGTTACGCCTGCGACCGGACCGCTTGATGCGGCACCTGTCCACACAGGCGGCACATCTTTGGCCATATTATAAATGTTAGTCTGTTCCATGAATGGAAGGATCTTGAACTGCGCGCTCCAACCGTCGCGATTGGCGGCTCGACAGCAAGTAGCGCCTGTCGTGTATTCGTAACCAGCTGGATTGGGAGTTCCTGACGAAGTGACTGCTTTGGGGTGGCCATCAAACGGTCCTTGCGGCAAATTCTTATAGGCGCTTTCGAAATTCAGTGCAGCCAATCCCATCTGCTTGAGATTGTTTGAACATTGCATACGTCGAGCCGCTTCGCGAGCGGCTTGCACTGCCGGCAATAGCAAACCGACTAAAATGCCGATGATTGCAATAACGACTAGCAACTCAACCAGCGTAAATGCTGGCTGAAAGCTGCGACGAGTGGACCAATAAGTCCCCATTTTTCTCTCCCGCTAATAGATTGTGATACATAAACATGTCCTACAAAAACTCATACATCTGAATCCTACGAGTCTTTGGGCCGCTGATTGTATGCAAACATCATTAACGTTATGTAACGGTTCAGTTAATATCGCGAGAAGGTTTTTTCTCGTTAAGATCATCCAAACAAGCGACGACCAAATTTTTGAATTGCGTTGCGCGAAAGCTGTGCGAACTCTAGTGATAATCAATGTTCGCAACAACACCGGGTTGAAGCCCCTAGAGGCATACGATGGACCGTTAGTCGGCAAGAGTTGTGACTTCACCGCCAGCCCGACTGCCCAGAGCTCGCCATACATCGAGCTCAATTGAGTTAGCGATCGTACGCACCGACCCATCCATCAGCAAAACATTGACTCCGCCGATGTGATAGCTGCGGCTGGTAACAACGGCATAAGTTGGCAATGTTGTCGAACGGCCTTCACGCATCGAATTGAAATCAATGTCGTAGGTTTTGCCACCGTCGAAGTGCGGGACTTTTGTATTGGGAACGAAAGTAGTTGTAAATCCTGTTTGGTGGGCTCGGGCGTCGACCCACTCGGTATGGCCAGAATCCGGTTTGAACTCGCCGCCAAATGCGGAGACAGCATTAGGGTTCGCGGGCAAAGGGGTGGCAGTGCTCGGGTTACCTCCGTCTCGCAAATACGCTGTAAAAGCTTTAACCTCAGCCATGCCCAACGTGTTGCTAAGTCCATCCGTCAGTTCAGCTAGCTTTGTTGGACGATTGATCAAGAAGACTCCACTTCCGCGATCGTTCGGTGGCTGAGCGATATGCCAGAGTCCGGCGTTGGCACCGTAATTCAATGGATAGTGTGTGAAAGTTGGAGTATCTGGTCGTTCACGATCATTAACTTCGCTTGGACAAAGGAGGTGTGGCATACGAATACGCGCTACTGTAGGTTGAAGATTGATCGGTTTGGTAAAGTCAACCAGAGCGTGCAGGTTGGATTGCTCTACGAACGGCAAGAGGCGAACTTGAATACTCCAGTAAACTGAGTTACCCGATGTCAAGTAATCGCCAAGTGGTGGAATGTTCTTCCGGGCGCTTTCATGGTTGTGAAGCGCCAAGCCAATCTGCTTCAGGTTGTTCTGACATTGGATTCGCCTTGCTGACTCTCTCGCAGATTGGACGGCGGGTAGCAGAAGCCCCACTAAAATCCCGATGATCGCAATCACGACCAAAAGTTCTACAAGTGTGAACCCACGCGCTTTCACTATCGCACCTCATGGTTGTTACAACGCATTTCGAATCGTGTGAAAAGTTCTCAGATCCGTTCTCAGCGTACTCTATCCGATGCGGCGGGCTAAGGGTTAAATGAAATCGTTAATTCAGTGTGAAGGTGCCGGGATTCTTGTGCAAATGCTTCAGGGCCACGTCTGAATTACAGAAAATTCATCGAAACCTCACGAAGTCCACGGCGAAAGTTACACTGTTCGCTGGTCTAATCCATATCTGACTCGGATTCACAGCAACTATGCAACTTGCGCTCTCGTAAAGGAAGAAATGTCATGCAGATCGATGTGATAAAATGGTTGAGTTTGCGTCTATGTCTCGGTGCCTTGGCCTTAAGCGCAGTGGCGACTATCACAAGGGCACAGGAAGTTTCGCCTGACAGGCCTAACGCGTCCCGAAAGTCGGCAACTTCTGTCGCTGGTCCAACAGACACTGGTTTTTTGCTGCCGAACGGTTGGCACTTGACACCCGCAGGACGCCATATCGAAACGAACGACCTTGTACTCAACATGATCCCTCTGTCCGATGGACGTCGGGCGCTGGCAACTTGTGATGGATTCAACGAGCACTATCTAGGTCTGTTTGATTTGACCAACGGCAAACTGCTCAGCAAACAAGCGGTGTTTCAAAGCTGGTTCGGTTTGCAAGTCACCAGCGACGAAAAGAAAATTTGGTGGTCGGGTGGTGGCGCGGGATCGCTGCATCAGTTCGAACTAGCTGAGAATGCGCTGAAACGTACCAGTCCAGATGAAGCCGACGTTACCAAGCTTTCTCGTGAAGAGCAAATGGCGCTTCGCGAGAAACTAAAAGCAGATAACTCATTTCGAAGCGGCGTTTGTTTAGACGAGCGACGGAATTGCTTGTACTCTTTGCTCATCAATGCAGGGAAACTGACAAGCACTTCGTTGGTCGATGGGGTCGAACGCAGCTTAGATCTGGGAGGTCGGCCCTACGATATTCGACTCAGCCGAGATCAACGCATGCTTTACATCAGCGATTGGGCCGGAAGCGTAGTTCGAGTTGTCGATGCAGATGCCTTTCGAGTCGTCGATACGATTCGCGTAGGAGAGCATCCCAACCAAATTGCGATTCACCCTGAAGATAATCGCGTCTTTGTGGCTTGCGCTTCAAGCAATGGGGTGTGGGTTATCGATTCAGTAAAAGGTGTTGTAACGGAAACCATCTATACCAGCTTGTTTCCTCAATCTCCCGAAGGCAGCACACCCGACGCTTTGGCTCTGTCGCACGATGGTGAGAAGCTGTTTGTTGCCAATGCCGACAACAACTGCATCGCCGTCGTTGACATCGAGTCACCGAACAAGAGTACCGTTGAAGGTTTCATTCCAACAGGCTGGTACCCGACCAGCGTCGCCGTTACACCCGATGGTAAGCAATTGTTGGTGGGTGTTGGTAAAGGGAATCAGTCGAAGGCGAATCCGATTCCGAAAGAACAGCTGTCGGGCGACAAGCTGGCTGAAGCAGCAAACCGAGGAACGCGAACGCTGCCTTATCCGTACATCGGCACAACAATGAGCGGTGCGGTTTCGATTGTCGAACTTCCCAACGAAGATCAGCTGAAGAAATACACTGAGCAAGTTTATCAGAACTGCCCGTACTCGGATCGCTTGCTATCTGGCTCGCTTACCGATGCAAACACTGCAATCCCTAAAAAGGTCGGCGATGAAAGCCCAATCAAATACGTCATCTACGTGATCAAAGAAAATCGAACTTACGATCAAGTCTTTGGCGACTTGGCAGCCGGTCCGAATCCGAAGGGTAATGGCGATCCATCGTTGTGCATGTTCCCACGTCGCGTCACTCCGAATCATCACAAATTGGCCGAAGAATTTGTGCTGCTCGACAATCTGTACTGCAACGGCCAAGTGAGCCGCGATGGACATCCTTGGAGCACCATGGCTTACAACACGGACTACATCGCTCGCGATTGGCACTTGACCTACTCTCGCCGGTTGGGAGTCGATGACGATGATGATGGCGACCTTGCCAATTCACCATCAGGCTACATCTGGGATGCATGCTTGCGAGCGGGTGTTTCGTATCGTAGTTACAAAGAATACGGCGGTCGTGTTTCAGATGGTGAAGGCAGCCAAAAAATGGAAGGACGCGTTCCAGGCCTCGTTGGTCATATGTGTCCAAACTTTGGTATTGGCAAGCCAGGTGTCCGCGAACGCGATACTGACTTGGTTGAGATTATGCTGGCCGAGTATCGCCAATTTGTCGAGAATAAGAACATGCCGCAATTCATTATTATGAGTCTCGGTGAAGACCATACAGATGGTACCCGTCCAGGATCGTTCACACCGGAAGCTTGTGTTGGCAGCAATGATCAGGCACTCGGCAAGTTGGTCGAAGCGGTTAGTCACGGACCACTTTGGAGCCAAACGGCGATCTTTGTGATTGAGGATGATGCTCAAAATGGACCGGATCATGTGGACGCTCATCGCACCGTCAGCCTAGTGATTAGTCCGTACACCAAACGCGGTCATGTCGATAGCACTCAGTACAGCACGGTCAGCATGATCCGCACGATGGAGTTGATCTTAGGCTTGCAACCACTATCGCAATACGATGCTGCTGCCAGACCGATGTACGAGAGCTTTACGAACACTGCGAATCTGACGCCCTATACTCATGTTGAGCCGCAGATTGATCTCAATGTAAAGAACGAAGCCACGGCATATGGCGCCGATCGATCCATGCTGATGGATTTCACGGAGTATGATCGCATCGATGATTTTGAGCTGAACGAAATTCTGTGGCGATCCGTAATGGGCGTCGACGCACCATTGCCGCCAGCGGTTCGTAGGGCTATCGCTTTCCGAAGCGTTAAGCCGTAATCAATCGGATCAGAACGACAACGCGCAGGATTGAATTTTCAATTCTGCGCGCGCTGAAACACCTGACAATTCGCCTCTCAGCACGCAGCAAGATGAGCTCATTGCGAAATCTAAAATGGATGACCCTGAGTTTGTGTTGCGAGAAAGCGATTAAAGCTTAAGTGCTATGTTAACTTGTTAACCGGAATAAACCGGCTTGCGCTCCACTCAGTTTACATTGCAGATCGCGCGCGCAAACGGATTTCCAACCTGATAGAACTCACGACTTTTGCGTTTGCAATTTCCATTTGTTATAGAGATAGAGTTGACATATATTGCCGGCAAGAATATCGTTGATAGCCGGACGCCGAGCAATCAGTCGCAAGCCTGGGAAAAAGACATGGCACTTGTGGGCCGATCTGGTATTACTAGTCGATCGACTCGCCAAACCCAGTGTTAGTAAGTTGCGCACCAAAGGGAACGCCAATATTTATTGGAGTTATCCAGTAAAATTGGAAGTTAGATTGTGATGACTGCAAATCAGCCCACTTCATCGACCAACATTTTGTACCCAGCGATCTCGCAGTACTTGAGCAAGAAAGCTGCAGCGTTCGAAGTCATTCCTGATGAACGCAAGGCTGATCTTGCCAAAGTCGCTGACTACATCCGGGTACATCTTTCGCAATCCGAGCGAGCCAAGCTAACGTTCCTCTGTACGCACAACTCACGACGAAGTCATCTTTCGCAGATCTGGGCGCAAGTCGCAGCGGAGTACTATGGGCTGCAAGGAGTGGAAACTTACTCAGGCGGAACCGAAGCCACAGCCTTTAACCCGCGAGCCGTTTCCGCACTGCGTCGCTGCGGACTAATGTTAACCGCCGATGATGCAAGCTCGAGCAATCCTAATTATTTGGTCAAATCAAGCGACTTAGCGATGCCACAGATCTGCTTCTCCAAGGTCTATAATTCGCCACCGAACCCAACGTCGGGTTACTGTGCAGTCATGACATGTGCTCAGGCCGATGAGGCATGTCCTGTTGTGATGGGCTGCGACCTTCGTATGCCAATTCGCTATGAAGATCCAAAGGTTGCCGACGACACAGAGTTCGAGGCTCAGCGATACAACGAGCGCTCAGCTCAGATCTGCACAGAAATGCTGTTCATGATGTCCCTAGTTTAATCACGGCAGCAGCGGACGATCTACAAAGACTTCATTCATGATTGACAACTTTCGCAAGTTATTGGCGGAGTGCTTCGGTACTTATGCACTCGTATTCGCGGGCACTGGTGCAATCATCGTCAACGACACTACAGGCGGAGTTATTTCACATGTTGGAATCGCGTTGACATTTGGGTTGATTGTGCTGGCGATGATCTACGCCATCGGGGACATCTCTGGATGCCATTTGAACCCGGCAGTAACGATCGGGTTCTTTCTAGCCCGGAGGTTCGGTCTTTCGATGGTAGTGCCTTACATCGTCAGCCAAATCCTCGGGGCAGTGCTGGCAAGTCTTATGATGCGCGCCTTATTTCCGGCTCATCCTACACTGGGTGCGACGCTTCCTGCTGGAAGCTTTATGCAGTCATTCGTACTCGAATTTAACTTAACCCTGGTCCTCATGTTTGTAATCCTGAGCGTGTCCAGCGGGTCCAAGGAGCAGGGTTTGCTCGCTGGGGTAGCAATCGGGTCGGTTATCGCTCTCGAGGCAATGTTCGCTGGGCCAGTTTGCGGTGCATCGATGAATCCCGCTAGATCCATTGGCCCGGCGCTGGCATCGATGAACTTTAATGGACTCTGGATTTACATCCTCGCGCCAACGACTGGTGCAGCGCTAGCCGTGCTATTGTGCCGCGTTATTCGCGGGAAAGACTGTTGCGCAGAGCAAGCTGTTTGATGTCAGGGTAAGTAGTGGAAAGCAATAGCTTGACCGTCCAATAAAGTCTCGTATCGGTGCCTGTCGGATAATGGCGAAAACGGGACTAATGCTGGTGATCTAAAATTGAGAACGGGCGGTATAAGTAGCTTGCTCGATGTTTTAGAGAGTCGGTTGCTCAACTGCAATTTCTCATTGAGGAGGACCGTTGGCATGGTCGCGTATTAGAACAAGAGAGTCTCGCGTACGCATTATGAAGTCGCCATTTGAGATCGCCGGAGATGCAACTACTTCGCTCGAAAGATCATTCACCGCCAAAACATTCCAAGCGGAACCGTTTTCGATGACGGTGGTTTTTCCGCATGTTTCTGTGATGTAAATGCGATTCGCTGTAGCGACCATCGAAGCTTTTACCGGGCCGACAGCTCGACGTTCTTGAAGGACTTCGCCATCGACCGCGCGGTAGCAGCGGTAGACACCTTCATCGGACAAGACATGCAGCAAGCCGTTGCTGGCAAGCGGCGAATTCATCTAAGGAACGGCCTTGGCTGCCCTCCATGCAATGCGAGTTTCGGATGACGTAGCCGAAGAGTTGGTCTCTGCGTCATCACTACGCAACTTGATAGCAAAGAACTGCTTGTCACGCCCGCCACAAACAAAGGCCAACTGGCTATCTGGACAAGCGACAATCGAGCTGACAGTCTTGGATGCCGGACCTTCTACTTTGAAAAGAATGCTGCCACTGATGCGGTTGTAGGCCACCGTTTGCTCGGCCCCGGAAAGCAAAATTGCGGGCTGCTGATCGATGTCGCACAGGAATGGTGCGAAGAATGATCGCACGTTATGTTCGCGTTTCACTTTCCAAAGCGTTCTTCCTGTGCTCTTATCAAGGGCCGCAACGAATGCGTCTTCACCATGTTGCAAGCCACTCAGTATTAGCCGTTGTTCGTCGAGCACCAAACCTGTGCAGTAGCCGTGCTCGGAAGCAAATGTACCAGGAATGCACTGCCACACCGCTTGACCATCAAACGCGTAGGCGGCAACTATAAGCTTGTCATCGACACAAAACGATACGTAAACTAACTTGCCATCGGTAACGGGTGTTGTCGAGGCGGATGTGTTGTCCCGATGCATTGTTTCGGCTGGCCCTGTCGCAACTACTTGATTCCAAACGATTTTTCCAGTCTCGCGATCGACACGTATCAAGCGGCGCGACATATCTTCAGCAACCGCAGTGGTTACAAAAATGGACTTGTCCCAAACAATCGGCGACGAGTGTCCATCGCCAGGAAGTGGAATTTTCCAGTGCACATTCTCCGTTTGGCTCCACTTCAGCGGAATGGTTACTTCAGAGCTGACGCCATTCTGCTGAGGGCCACGCCAGCCGGGCCAATTCTCAGCCTCGACCGAAGTCGCGATAACACATAAAACTAAAACTGAATACGACGCGATGGTTGTGAACTTGAAATGCATAAATCAATCTTTGAAACGGCACGTAAATAGAGTTTTGTCCAGATTTGATTCGGCATTAGGCAGCATCAGCCCGTACGCTCTATAGAGGGTCCGGCATAGAAACCAAATGAAAACGCTGGTTTTCCAGTGACTTATCAGCCGGAAGGCGTTAGGCGTTAGCCTCCGGTTCACGACACAACCGGAGGCTAACGCCTTCCGGCTGATAAGACTAAAACACCGTATAGTCTACTATTCGTTCAATATCGTAAGCGGGAAGCTCTCTCTAGCGTCCAGTTATTACCGGTCTTACCGTATGAAACGGTGCTAGAGAACTACGGCAAATCCTAAAATTGAATAAGTACGCAACGCTACTGTTCAGCATCGACCAGTGAGGTGCGTGTCACAGGCTCAGTGTCAGCCTTACCATCAATCGAATCGATCCGAGTGGTAACGTCATCAACTCGCTGTTGCAGCTCATTGGATAACTCAAGAACCATTTTGCGAGTTTTACCTAGGTCAGCATCAACACTTGCGGGATCCGTAGAGGCACTCAGTTGATCGAGCATCTGAAGCGAAGTGGCTAGCAGCTTTTGATGCCTTGCAAGTTTCACCTCGAGTGCTTGCTGTTGTTGCTTAGCTACCTCGGTCGAAAGCTGTGGGTTTGACGCGAGCATTTTTAAAAGAGTTGCTTCAAATGCTGCAGAATGTTTCTCTGCGGCCGTAATGTGCAAATCCTGTTTGTCGAGATGGGCTTGCAGGGCGCTTTGTGCTTGCTGAAGTTCTTGCATCAGCTTAGCAGTTGCGGCCAACGATTCGGCAATTTCGGCAGCTTTGTAGCGCAGTAAAGCTGCGTTTTGGCGGGACGTTTCAATCTCTGACTTCATTGCGAGAATCATCGAGGCCATCGATGAGTTAGCGACGAATTCTGAGAGTGGCACAGTCTCGGATGCTTGCACCACTGGCACCGTATCGGGTTTCGCATAAAGCCGTCTTGCGTATTCTGCGCGTGCGTCTTCCATTCGTTTGAATACAACCTGAATTTGCGTGTCATCAACCGGCAAACTCAGCGATAGTCGTTCTTGAGCAGTTTGCATATCAAGCAAACGAATGTTTCCCGTCGCATCGGCTGACACCAGAGACTTGCCATTGGCCGCAATTGCGACCCGTTCTATTTGGTCGTTGTCCAGATGTTCACCTAATTTCTGTTCAGGGCCATTCCAAACAATCGTATTTTTGTTGCGACCACCACAAGCGACCAATGTACCGTTGCTATCAAGTGACAAGATCGCTCCTACGCCTGCAGCCCATTGGCTGGTTAATTCTCCATGGTGCATATTCCAAGTTCGTATGCGACCATCCTCTCCACCTGAAACCAGAGTCTCGCTGTTTTGATCCCACACGATCGTGTTGATCGCACCGGTGTGGCCACGCAAGGTATGAAATTCAGCGCCTCGTTGCGGCTCCCAAACGAACAGACCGCCAAATCGATCCCCGCTGGCAAGTAATAACCCGTCGGGACTGAACCGAACGGCGAGGACCCAGTCGGTATGTTTGCGCAATGTATGAAGCACTTCGCCCGAAGCGACACTGAAGATGCGAACCACCTTCGCAGGTCCCCCGAGCGCGAGCATCGAACCGTCTGGAGAAAGATCAACGGATAAAATCGTATCGTTCTCATCGGCTAGCTGGAACATTCGCTTTCCAGTAGCGACATCAAACGCAACTACGCGACCCGATAAACCCGCAACGCCACCGGCAACTACCAGCAAGCGTCCGTCGCGCGAAAAACGGAGCGCGGTGACTTCGCCTTCTGGAAAATCGAATGCTCCCAGCCACTTGCCTGTCGCTACGTCCAGCAACACCGCCTGTTGATTTCCAGAAACCGCCACAATGTTCTGTTTTGGATGCGCATCCAGCGCTGCGATTGCGGTTGAGTGCAGCATTGCTCGAGCCGCAACCAGTCCTGATGCATGCGACGATGTTGGCTTTACTTCTGAGTCTGAACTCGCGATTGAGATTTCGCTTGGGATTTCAACAGAAATTTCGCTCCGTGGTCCGCTCTTCTCTGCCAGTCCACCTTCGATCCAGCGGCGAATAAGATCGAGTTCACGGCCAGGAATCTTGGGGCTGTTGGGCGGCATAACCGGATCGTCCAGATGTGCAGCCGACTTGTACAACATGCTTTGATTCGGCTTGCCAGCGACAGCGACTGGACCGGAAGTAGCTCCGGCTCGCAAAGCCGTAAGGGTCGACAGATCCAAATCACCTCGCATTTCATCGGGATTGTGGCAAGTCGCACAGCGTTTACGGATGACTTCACGGACTTGATCGTAACCGACAACCGTTTCTGATTCGCCCGTCGAATGCGATTGCATCGACTGGGCGCAAGACGACGGATTCGAGAGGCAGATCGCTAATCCGCAACTCAATAGGAAACGCATATCTCGTAGTTGGTGCATAGTGCTTTTAGTGGTTGAAGATAAACTCATTGGAATTCAAAATTGCCCAGAACAAGTCGACCAAATCGGCATTCGAGTCTTTCGAGTCTTTCAGCTTTTGCTCAATACCCGATCGCTCGGTTTCGGTTGGTGTACGTGTCAGACAGGCCTTGTAAATTGCGTCCACTATTTGAGAAGTTGTCTTTCCTTCAGCGGCCAGGTTATCGATCCACTTACCTTCAGCGATCTTACCTGAAGTGCTTTCGCCGTTGAGCAAATGAAGAGCTTGCGAAAGCGTTGGAGAAGTGCTGACTTCACAGGTGCAGGGCGTATTTCTTGAAGCTCTTCCAAATGTTTCCAAGAAGTAGTTGTTCGAAGCGCCATCCGGAGCTTGAATCGCGCGGCCGCCTAATGGTAGACCAGCCAGACGATCGGAAGTGCTGGTCACTTGGCTAATGCAATCCAATAGAACTTCCGCTCTCATGCGGCGAATTCTTGCGTGACTAAAGTTGCGATCGTCCCACGCGTTGTCGGCATTTGTTTGCGTCGCGAGTTGATAAGTCTTGGAATTGCAGATGTCGCGCGCGAGCTGCCGCACATCAAATTCAAACTCCACAACCTTTTGACCAAGTGTATCCAACAACTTGGGGTTGGTTGGAGGATTGCTGACTCGCATGTCATCGACGGGCTCAACAATACCGATGCCCATGTAGTGAGCCCAAACGACGTTCGCCAAGTTTTTTGCAAAGGCCTTGTTGTCAGGACTCGTCAGCCACTGGGCGAGAGCGATGCGGTAGTCTTCGCCTTCGTTGTTCTTGGCGTATTCACCGCCGAGGAATTTGGGTTCGACCTTGCGACCTGCGACTGGATGCTCGAGGCTGCCTTCGCCTAAGTTATAGACGGTAATTTCGCGAGGATCTTTTGCTTGCTTGTAACCAACTTGGCTTACAAACGCAGCAAAGCCATAGTAGTCGTCCATGGTCCAGCGATCGAACGGATGGTTATGGCACTGCGCACATTGAATGCGAGTTCCGAGGAAGGCTTGAGCGATATTCTCGGCGAGCAATTGAGGCGTTGTTTCGGTTTGATAGTAAGTGGTCGCTGGGTTCTCGAAGGTGCTACCGCTGGCAGGAATCAAGTCGCGAACAATCTTGTCAACTGTTGCACCTGAGTGGACTTGTTCGCGCAACCAAGCGTCGTAGAGACTCAGCCCCTTCGCGGTCAGTCCGTTCGCGCGGCGAATCTGCAACAGCTCAGCGAGTTTCATTATCCACATGTCGAGGAAGTGATCGCTGCTGACCAATTCCTCAACCAGCTGCTCACGCTTAAGTGGATTCTTGTCATTCAGAAATTGCGTGCGCTGATCTTCAGTCGGCAGTAATCCGATCGTGTCCAAGTAAACGCGTCGCAGAAAGACTTCGTCAGAGCATAATTCTGAGGGCACGACGTGCAAATCGACCCATCGTGCAAGGGTGAGTTCGTCGATATAGTTGCTTGGTTCGAACTGCGGCTTAGTGTAGTTTTTACCAGATCTCACGACGATGGACGTACCCGAAGTAAATTGATCAAAGCGAGCCATCAGAAATGCGGAACCAGGTCCCGTTCCGACGATATTGCCGGATTCACTGACCGTTGCCGTTGCGTCGTTGTTACTGAAGAAAACTGAAAGGTCCGTAACATCGCGCATCGAGCCATCGTCGTAACGAGCCACAACAGTCATCTGCTGTTGTTCCTCTGGGCGACTCATTACAACTTGCAACGGATAGACATCGATGCTTGTCGGTGTCGACGTTTCTTTTGGATCAGGCCTCGCACCGCTGGCCAACCAACGCACCAACTTGCCATAACCTTGGGAACCTACTTCGATGCGCGCGCCGCCGGTGTGAGGAACTTCACCGGTGGCTTTGTTGATCAACAAGCAATTGTCTGGCTTGGCTAGGTTGATTCGTCGGCCGCTCATCTCTCGTGTGATTCGGTAATAATCGCCTGCGGGATCGAAGCCGTACAAACTCAATCGAAAACCGTCTTTGCCCGACGCTGATCCGTGGCATTTCCCAGCGTTACAGCCCGCTCGTGTCAACACTGGCAATATGTCGTTCCTAAATCGCAAGGGTCTTTCGTTCTCGTCGGAATGTGCAACCGCGATTGGAAGGTCTTTCGAAAGCCCTTGCCAAGTTACTGTCGCAATAGTCTTTCCGGAAGACTTTGGAATTGCTTCGGCAGCATCGAAGTCAACTCGCTGCGGATTTTGTACAACGATCTCGGCAAGTTCGGTAACATCACGTGTACTGCCGTCTGCGAACTGTGCTTGGACCAGTATTTTCTGCCGGTCCGAAAGGTACTTAAACGATATCTCCGATGGTTGGATAGATATCGACTCGACTTGCTCGGAACGCGCTGAGGCTGCATCGAGTTTTGGAACTGAGTCCGCAGCAACTGCGAACTGTGCAACCCACGCCGCTGATGCGCAAAGAGCATGCATGCAGAATTGTGATGTTAGTCTAAAAGGTACTTTCAACACGATTGAACTCGCAAATTTTTGTGATAAGTGCTCGGTTTGGGCTGTCGCTTAGTGCCTTACTTTGGATTGTCCTTGGTTGCGTTCCGCTGTTGACGCAAGACTTCTAAGAGACTCAAAATGCTGCCATCTGTGTTTCGAAACAATTTGCCGGGCGCAGCGATTTTCAATGTCGAGCCTGCGGCCACGATAAAACTAACTCCTTGGCCATTGGCCTTGCCATTCAACCGACATTGCACACTGTTGAATTGACCAATTGGAGCATCGGGTTCAAGACGCAACTTAAACTCGATCTTCGAAGACTCAGTATCGATCTCGACTGGTGCTGCCGAGACACGATTGGGCAGACCTTCGATGGTCGCGGTCAATTTGCTTGGCATCGCACCGAGTCTCGTGAGATCGCAGTTCACACTGATCGATTGACCTTGCTCACCAGCTAGATTGACGAAGCTTCCAGAGATTGGAGCGTCAACAATATTGAGTTGGATGATCTCGGATGCAACTTCGCGACCATCGAGGCGGCTCGTGTCTTCAGTGGACGAAACCGTATCGACGCGGGCTGTTGCCACCATCGGCCACGATCGCGGCGCAGCTTCACTGCGAGCTTCAAGCCGATAAATGACTCTTTCCCTATCCGCAGGAATGACGACGAACGGTTCAGCAACGACCCACGGCGGGAGGAAGGGCAATTCCACTCGGACTGGGCCTTTGAAGTCATCTTTGCGGTTGACGTTCACAACCAGGTCGATCGTTCCGCTTTTGGCCAGCGAGGTCCTAGGTGCCTCGAGCTCGATGAAGAATGGAATGGACGGTGCAACTGCAATTGGGATGCGAGTCACCAGGGCACTTTGAAACAGTTGATCGGCTGATTCCGCGACGAGATCGACGATCTGTTCGAAACCACCCGCTACTTTATCGCCAGATTCGAGAAACGCTTCCATGCCAGCCAGTTGGCCACCTACCATTGCCGTGTCTTTAGCTTCCAGCACCACCGGCATCCAGAACTGATCGGCCGGAACAATCAACGCCTTAGCTTGCACGCCACTAGGTAGATCAACGAACTCCAGCCGCACATCGCCCTCGACCAGTTCACGTCGCACACCGATGCGAGCCAAAACACGATTGCCTTTTGGTACTGAGATCGTTTGCGATTGTTGTGACAGCCGATCTGGGCGTGGAAGGAATGCTGTGACGTTAGGTTCAAGCTTTGTTAATTCGATACGATAGACAGCATTCGGAGCACCTGTGGCCAGTTTGTCGGTAACTCGCAAATAATAACGTCCCGTTCGAGGCGGATAGAAATCGATTCGACTGTCATGCGATCCCCAATCGTCATTGACACAGATCGATTCCAGGTCGCTGTCTAGGATAGAAATCAACGTATCTGCCGCTGAGCCAATGCGATTCGCAAAGGCTTCAACTAACAGCGGTTGACCTTCTTCGGCATTGAACGCAAAGCAGTCGACGTCGCCATGAGTCTGCAAGATTCCATTGAAGGCAACGCAACCCAATTCAGCCGACTGCTGAGTATCCGGTTCATTGTTAGGTTCAGACTCAAGGACATTGGTCAGGTGGGAAAGTCGAAACGGGATTGGCGACGGAGCAATGATGTCGCCGTGTTTAGCCAATAGCTGAAAATCCCGAACTGCTTCAACTGTCGAAGGCAGTTGTATGGATTGATCGTGAGTCTCGTTTGCTTCTCCGATAAATTTCATGTTGATCGTTTCGCCAACTTGACCACCCGCTGGATAAGCCACACTGGGCATAGGGAATTCGCCAACGTGGAGCGCGTAATAACTGCGTTCACCTCCGTTGTAGTTTGATTCGTGTAGGTTGATAACATAGTCGCCATCCAGTTCGGCCGTAAAGGATGTAATGGGGTCCTGTTGAAACAGTGAATTGTCATCTGCGCGAGCGACCACCGCACCTGTTGAGCTTGTTATTGAAAGAACCGTATCGAGCAACTCGCTACCTAAACGGACCGCTTCGACTTCCAGCGTTATCTTCCGTCCTTGTTTCAGGCTCAACGCATAGCGATCAAACTCTCCTGATTCCAGTATTCCACAGATGGTTCGATTCAGTCCGGTCAATTTCGTCGGTTCGACGACTTTCTTGGCAGCGGCCGAAACTCCAGTTGCGCTGCCGCGTCCGCCGCCGCGACCATTGTGGCGCGCAGTGGGTGCGGCGGGCTTTGCTGCTGGTATTTGCACATCAACTGGAAATGGAGTGATTCGGATAGTTTTCATTTCGGAAAAGCCATCGTCGGCTAGCAAACGAAAAGGTTCATTGCCCAGTCGGCATACATCATCGGCAACAATTGTTGCGACAAGCTCGTAGTCCGAGTTGGCATGCACACTCTTGCATGCTAAGTGCGGTGAGTAGAAGACGAGTTGCTGGCTGGTGGTAAGCCCAGAACCAACGATTTTCAACTGAAATTCTGTTCCGCGCTGGCCAACTGGTGGCCAAACAGACTCGATCGTTGGTGTCTCGCCAAAAGCGGAACAGCAAAGTGAACAGGAGAGAACTAAAACAACCACAGCGGAAGTTCTTGTCGTAATTATATGTTTGGTTACGGTCATGGTTTTTCGCTTGAGACAGTTGAATTGACCAATCACTAGGTGAGTAACTCGCGAACGACTTTGCCATTCATCACGATCGCTTGAGGCCGATCACCGGGGGACATGAGTTGTTTCTTGGCGTCGATGCCTAGAAGGTGATAAAGCGTGGTTGAATAATCTTCGATGCCGAGGGCCTTGTCAGCCGGTTCAGCGGCCAGTGCATCGGATGCACCGTAAACGGTACCGCGTTTGACGCCACCACCAGCCAGAACGATGCTGAACACCCGAGGCCAGTGGTCACGACCTCCACCGGCATTAACGCGCGGCGTACGGCCAAACTCGCTGGTAACTAACACAAGAGTTGAATCCAACATCCCGCGTTGATCTAGATCGTTGATCAAGCCTGCGTAGGCACGATCCAAGTCTGGCAGTTGTTGCTCGATTCCACGATAGTGATAGGCGTGAGTATCCCAAGCGCCATAGGTCACCGTTACAAATCGTGTACCCGCTTCCACCAAACGGCGAGCGGTTAGGAAACTCGCACCGGCGCGGGGTCGTATGATACTGGGCGTTGGCTCCATGCCATATAGTCTTTTCGTCGCCTCACTTTCACCTTCCAAACTGAACGCTTCTTTTGACTCCTTCGAGGCGAGCAGATCGTAAGCTCGAGTGTAAAAAGAATCCATCGTTGCGAGTTTATCATCGCGTTCCATGCTGGCGAAATGATCGTCAACGAGCGCTTTCCATGATTTCCGTCGTTCGAACCGATTGTCATCGATACCTTCAGCCATCCCGAGGTCACGAACTTTGAAACCCGGACGTGCTGGGTCACCGCCCAGTGCGAAGGGCCCATAAGCGTTGCTCAGATAGCCGCTGCCGAGGAACTGGCTTCCCGCGTTGGGCACGACCACATAAGGAGGCATGGCGCCGCGAGGACCGAGTTCACGTGCGACGACACTCCCCATGCTCGGATAGACCAGTGCTGGACTTGGACGATAGCCGGTAAACATACTGTGCTCGCCGCGGCTATGATCCACTTCGGTATGCGTCATGCTGCGAACGACGGTAATCTTGTCTGCAACTTTGGCCGTT
>JANODD010000199.1:0-13666 GCA_031412515.1 Planctomycetia bacterium
AATCCCTTCGAGAATCGGCGATCGAACTGGTCCAATACTCAGAAACTAGCAACCACACTTGCGCTACCCACCAACCACTGAATTCACAACACTCCTACAGCCACCCTGCGAAAATGGCTGATTCTTAATTGCGATTGATAACGATTGAGGGCTTTGCGTCGGGTTTTCTGATTGCGCCCGATGTGATCATGACAAATTTCCATGTGGTCGAACCGCTAATTCAGATGAAGCGCCGAGGGGCAGTTCGGTTTGATTACGAAGTATCATCAGATGGCGCTATTAATCGGGGGCGAAGCTGCAACTTTGCTGAAGATTGGTTACTGGCCTCCAGTCCTGTTGATCAACTAGATTTTGCCTTGGTGCGACTGTCAGAAACTGTGGGAGACGATGTAGTTCCCAATGGAATACGTTGCTTTTTAAAACCGGTAGGGCATAATTTTGTTATTGACGAGCCACTCATTGTCCTTCAGCATCCTCAAGCCAAACCGCTGAAGCTGGCTTTCGGGACGGTGATGGCTCCGGAAGATGGGGAACGCGTGACCTACACGGTAAATACTGAAGGCGGATCTTCCGGCTCGCCTTGTTTGACTACTGCCTTGGAAGTTGTAGCTTTACATCACTGGGGCGGACCGAAACATAATCGTGGCGTACGAATGAGTCGAATTCTCGCGCATTTAGAGAGTTTGCAGTTGAGCAATCTATTAGGCTGAAACTTCGGAGTGATCCAAATTGACTGCAGGCAATACTTCTGAAATTGTAACTGGCGGAAAAGTTCGGAAGCGCCTCCGTGAAGCGTTGCTAAAGTTTTTTCCCCGTCCATCTGACATCAGAATGGTTTTGAATGACAGCCTCGGTCAGACTTTAGAGCAGGTAGCGGGAGGTGAAAATTACACGGATGTCGTTTTTGAGCTCGTGGAATGGCTTTGGCGTGACTTAGAGGGTCGGCTTAAACCGTTCCTTGAAGAAGCTAAGATAAACTGTAAAGCCTCAACTCCTGAGCTAGTAGCTATTGCCGATAGTCTCGCCTACATCTTTGAGCCCCCGAGCTATAGCCTTCATGAAACTATCCAGACATTTCTCACCAACATCGAATCCCGCCGGGAATTATTTAGCTATCTCAACGCTTACAAAGAAATGCATGAAGTCCTGCATGAAATTAGCCTCAGTCGTTTGAGGTTTTGCGCGGCAGTCAATGCAAGACTTTTGGCACCCGAAGAACCGCTGGCTGTGGACATTGGCGATTCTCTATCGGATTGGGCTTCGCGGGCAAGTCAGGCCAATAATGACACCGAGTTCCCGGATAAGCCTCCGGCATGGATCGCTAAGCTGAGCGACTCGACATGCAAACTGTCAGGTGCGGAGCCAAAGCAATGGGAAACCGCGTTGGAGCAACTCCAAAACATCCCACGCCGCGAGATGAGTCGCCTGAACGATAAACTCATAGACAATGCTCAGCGACTCCACTCTGAGGAATTGATCGAGGATCTAAATGCGATATTAGACGCCGCGAAAGCGGAGCAGAGAAGCTCGAAGGTAATTGAAATTGAGTCAAGAGTATCACGATTTCGCGATCTGTGCGTGCAACTCGTACAGCTAGTCAAGGCCCATAACCTTTGCCAGGAGGCAGATGATTTCTTGAGAGAAGCGGCTGGTCTTAATACGGTCACAGCTAAGTCGCTGATGGAGTGGTCGGATATTAACGAAAACCTCTGCGACGTAGACTCAATTTGCCCATCGAACTTTCGAGTAAGCCGAACGCTTGATGCTGCCCGTAAGTTTGGTTCAACGGAGGATGAAGCCCAAGCGACAAGTGATTTCGCCGTCATGAAGTCTCTGTTTAATGACATGTTTCACGAGATGGATAGAGATCTGCTGAAGACCCTGAATCGCATTTGTAGTGAAGTACTTCGAGTGACCAAATTACTTGAGGAATACAGATGAGCACGCTCACTCAGTTTGAACCATTCCCTTCCTTGGCGATTGTACAGGAACATCACGCTACTCTTGCCAAGGACTTCTCTGCGGAAAGTACGCTTCCGGAAAAAATCAAAATAGCTAGAGATTTCATTGGCAATTGTGTGGCCACTGGCAGGGTGCTGGAATCTCCTGCCGATCGGGCTGCCGTTCAGAGCCTGGTTACTTTTTGGGCCAATCGTGTAGATCGTCTGGCACGGAGCGAAGTTTCGGAAGTAGAAAATGAATCCGCAGAGTCCGACGACTATTTGCTTTTGGAATTCGAACAAGATGCATTTAATACCATTGTTATTGCCCCGACCGAAGCTTGGATTCAGGGACTGTCGGAAGCCGATCAAACACTCACGCGACGACTTGTACTGCGTTTGATCAATTTGCGTGCCGACGGAACTTTTGAAGCGATTCCCACTACGAGAATCATACTCGAAAGTCTCGAGCCCTATGAGCGTGCCAAGGAGTTATTAGCCGAGTTAATCAAGCTGGGAGTCGTCCGCACCCTACGCGAAACCGCAGAGTTCAAAGAGTTTGCCTTGCAACCGCTAGATCGGCTCAAGTGTTGGGAATCTTTGCAGGAATGGAAGCTTCAACGGTTGCGGTTCCGAGAGTTGGCTTCAAAGTCCGTTGCGCAGTTTGCAGTTCCTAGCAAGACTTCCCACCCGTTTGCAGAAGGCGCTCTGCGTCTTCTGCGCGAAAATGTCTTGCATGCAGGTAGTTTGATCCAAGTCAAGCTGGAACGCGTTTGGGCCTTATTGCCGATGCACGTGCTTTTAGTTGCTGAGGACATTGGATTGCGTCGGCGAGTGGAGCCAACGACCGAGGTGACTGAAAAAGAATTCGAAGAAGCGGAGAATTATCGCGACAAGAATGCTAGTGAAGTAAAGTTCATTTACCAGCAACGTCAACTTGATAAACAACGGCTGGTAGTCATTCAAGAGCGAGTTTTTGGCATTACGGCAACGGCAGGGTGCCTAGGGTTAATGGCTTGTGTCGCTCTAGTATTGATGTACGTTGCCTTCATCAACGGTAGGAAGGCCGAGAATACGTTGAAACTCTCAACGCTGCAAATTGCAAATCAACAGTTGAATCAAAGCCTCCGCCACCAAACCACTGATTCCTCGGCTGCCTTGCTTTTCGCCGCAACGGCACTGGAGAATTTCGACAGTGCTAAATCAATCCTGACTGCACGAATGGCCGCGCAGTTGCGAGACAGCTATCTGTACACGTTGAATGCAGCGATATCTCAGTCTCCCAACTTGATCGGTATCGCCTCGCCCGCCCCAAGCATTCCTGACGGAACAACCGGGGCATCGACAGACACTAAACGATCGGAAGTCAAAGCCAACGTGTTGTCCAGTAATGGTGAGGTCTACTTGAAGAGCTCTCTAATTAACAATGCGATCCTGTTCAGTTTTGGATCGATCGACGATACGGGTAATTTGAAGCTCGACAAAGAAAGAAAGCTTGACCTAAGCAATCAGAAACTTCGGCCTGATTCGAGTTTGAGTGCTTATGTACACGGACCTCACGCAGTATTCGCGATCAGTTCCGAATCAGGAAAGTACTTACTACTTTTCCGGGCCGATCGAGATTCTAACTATCAGCAGATTTTTGATAGATTTGATTCGTTGGTCATGGCCGATGGCCGATTCAGTATCGCTGGAGAGAGCTTTGGCTTAACGGCGAATCATTACGATCCATCGCAAAAGAAATCTACTGGTACGATCGCTGTTTGGCGAATGGGAGAAACGTGGCAAAAATTCTCTTGGACCTTTGACGGAGTATTGGGTTCCATGTCAATCGTCGATGAAATTCCAATTCAGAGTGGGCGCGGACTTCAAAAATCGAAAATCAAAGTCGCCGCGGCAACTAGCCAGGACCAAAATCCAAACTTGATTGCCTGCGAATGGAAGATCGACGAGGAGTTCCCGAACAATAAACCGGATGAAACCCCATTCTATGCAACCGCAATCCGCGGCGAAGGATCGGCCAATAAAAAAAATGCTTTCGTGACGCACTCGGGTGCCCGACCCAATCTTCTTTTCGTAAGTTCAGATCGAGATGATGGCAAGGCTTGGCTAATTCAATCTGATCTCCAGAGAGTATTACCACTTTATGTCGATTTTGTAACGAATGCAAAGTGGATTTCAAGTCAGATTTCCACCGCCGCTTTCAGTTCGTTTGGAAATTACCTCGCGATCGGCCGGAACGATGGGCACCTCGGACTTTGGAGGTTGACAAAAGATTCAACCGTCGATGCCAAAGCAATATCTTTGGCTCCATCAACTAGTCATAGCCAGCAAGTGTTTGGTATGACCTTTAGCAAAGATGACAATTACTTGATCACTGGTAGTCGAGATAAACGGGTGATGCTCCTAGACGTCAACACGGGAAGATCTGCGGCAAATCCGATGTGGCATGCAGCCACGGTGTCGCAAGTTTTCGCAACACCAGACGGCCATCGCGTACGCGCAGTCGTCAAGGATGCAGTGTTCACCTGGGAGTTGCCCTTTTTGCGATTTCAGTCCACAGAGTTGGGCATTCGCGAAGGTCATATCGCAGACACTGAAGCGGTATCCGCCGAGGGACACCTACTTGTCGCTGGAGGTGAAAGGCGTATCGGAGAGTTCAAATCAGGCTGGTTGAGAGCCTGGGACACGTCGAATGGTGAATCGGTTAACGCCGAAATTGGCACTCAGAAACCCATCGTTCATGTGGCGGTCAATTCGTCGGGCGAACTCTTCAGCGCCATCGACGAGAGCGGAGCAATCCGGGTGTATTCGCGTACTGGCCAACTTAAGTGGGAAGAGCCGATTTGCGATGAACAGCGCACCTTTGCGACATTTGGTGACCATTCGCAATCGCAACGACTGCTAACACTGGGACGAGAACTTACCTTCGTGGAAGAGGGACGAACAAGAATTCAAGTCTTCGAATGCGACACTGCGACCCAAGAATTTAGTAGCAATCCAATCTTTGACTCGACGTATCCAGCCCCGCTCAATTCGGCAAGATTTAGCCAGGACGGGAACAACTTTGTTGCCATTGCAAATGATGGAACTGCCGTTGTTGGAGATATATTAACAAAAAATATAGAGCCACTCACACGCAAAATTGATGGTAAAGAGCCAACCAAAGCCCACGCCGAGCGAATTACATGTGCAGGATTCAGCCCTGATGGAAAGCGAATTGTAACCACTAGCGAGGACGACCATGCCTATGTTTGGCAAAAGATCAACAACCAGTGGACGGCTGAATTGCTCGACGCATATGACAACCCCAACATTAGTCCCCATACTGGAAATATCAATTTCGGATCCTTTGACCAAAGTGGCGAAAAGGTGGTTACAGCTAGCGCCGATGGACGTGGAATTGTTTGGCAATGGAGCGCTAAAGCAAAACGCTTACAAGCACAGACGTCAATCCAACTCAATGACAGCGACAACGGCATGATCCACGCTCAGTTTTTGGATGATCGTTTCATTATGGGTACGTGGGATGACAACTCTGTTCACGTTTGGGACACTCTTCGAGTGCACAATCCGTTAAACAATAAAATTACTATGGTCAATGGGCGCGAAATCGCGGCCTTCCAATCTGCACACCCCGCTAAGTACTCTTATTTTGCGAAAGACTCCGACAAATCTGGCAATCCGATATGGATCCTAAGTGTTTTGGGACGAGAACAAACCCAGACCCCTGGCCCGTTGGTGAGTCACGATGCTCTCAATCTCCGCGAAGACAATGATCTCCATTTTGTAACTCAGTACAAGGTTTCGCATTGGCAGTTTGGCAAAGTCGAATCTTTGGAAGGCGTTGATGTAATGGCGTCGCTTGCCACCGTCATTAGCGCTCGCCAAATTGTTGGCGACCCATTGAAATGGGAGCCACGCCCGCTGGCAAGCGTTATCGGCGATTGGTCGAATCGGAAGACGGGTGCGCTGAAGCGACCTTCAAAGGAGGAGCTCGTTGACTTTCACACACAGGAAGCTTGGCGAAGCGAACTGGCGGCGACGCCAGAGTACGAAGGCTGTTTATGGCACTGGCGCAAAGTAGAGGATTTACTTAGCGGCAAACTACCCACAAAGATGCGATTACATCGAGCGTCGGTTTATGCGTTGTCGGGCAATTGGTCTGATGCCTCAAGGGAATTGAACTCCATTGAGCGTACATCAAGAGATATTGACTTTCTTCTGACTCGCGCGGCTTTGAACATCAGTCAGCAAAGTGTGCAGAATTCCAATGAGCAAAATCGGAACGCCGCGATCGAGGACTACAAGAGTATTATTGCATTGGAACCGGAGAATCCGTACGTGCGCTGGCAACTTGCGAAACAATATAGCGCAGCTAAGAAGTATGAGGAAGCATTGGAGCAATACGACGAGCTGCTTGAAAATAGCGAAGACCCTGATCCGGACCTTTTATTGACTCGATGCATTGCCGCTATTAAGTCAAACCAATTGAGCGAACGATGCTTCACGGATTACAAAAAGGCTGGTAAAAAATTTAGCGAGTTGTCTCGGTTCGATTCTGCCATCAAAGCGTACAACGGTGCGTTAGCACAGCCAGTCATAACTCCAACTGAAAAAGCTGAGATCTACGCAAGAATTGCTAAAATATCAATTGAAAAGAATAAGAAGACAGATAACGAATCTGAAAAGCAAAAGAACCGTAAAACCGCCGCGGAAAATTTTCAACGAGCCATCGAAAGCGACCCAGAAAACGCTGTCTACGCAGCTTCATTTGCCAGAAACATGGTGGAGTCAGACGGCTATACATGGAAATTTATTGACGATGCCTTTCAAAGTGCCATCCGCCTCGCACCAAAAGACCCGATTTTAGTCAAACAAAGAATCGCGGCACTCCTACCGCCAAAAAGACCCGAGGGCAATGTTGATGGCAGATTCGAACGCGCGCTAGAAATTCTCAATGCACACCCGGCCTTACTTGATGATTCCATTAGTACATTGCAAAAAGCAGCAATTCACGTCTATCTCAAGGATTATGCAAGTGCTGAGAAAACGCTCAGTCAGGCGAACGAGAAACAAACTAGCGCCTTAATTAGACTTCGGCTTGCTCTTATACAGCTCAAAATTGAGAAAATTGAAGATTATCGAGATACGGTCGCAACTATGAACAAAGGCGTTAGCGCAGAGGATTTCGAGGCAAACAATGCGGCTTGGTGTGCAGCTTATGCAGCTAACTCGGTTTCCGATTTTGAACCTCTGGTCAAACGTACAGAGCAAGCGTTAAAGGATAGTTTCAATCAAAGCCCCGACTCCTTGAATACGTTGGGTGCAATTTATTTTCGGGCTGGCAGGAATGCAGCCGCGATTGGCAAATTAAATGAAGCCACGAAGTACCGAGAGAAACTAAGCGCCTTGCACAGCATTTCGAATGAACAACTGCTGTTTGGTAACGCGCTAGACAAGCTGTTTATCTCGATGGCATCGGCCGAGAGTTTTGAAGCGGCAGAGAACTTAGCTGCTGCTCGCACCGCATTCCAAATATATCAGGACCATTGGCCGACTTCAGTTCACTTTGCCGATTGGATTTGGAACTCGTTGGAGTTCGAAGTCTTAACAAAAGACATTCTTTCTCAACCGCCACAAGATCAACTCTAGGACTTTTCGTAGCTGGTTCGCGCTTGACCTGACTTCGTTGCGGTATAATTGCACTTAAGGACCGGCTTAGATGGGGTGTTCAATGATAGAGTCACCAAATGTACCGTTTGATTTGCGCGTGTGGCCAGGAATTGAAAATTCGGAGTTCGCAGGCAGGATGCGAAGTGACCTGCGTTTGTGGCAAACAGAGCCGAGTTCCCGCGTTGAGTGACCTGCAAGCTCATGAAGATCGAAACGAAGCAACCCCTGCGATCGATCTGCCCGCCGCTTCGCAAGATGCAAGTCCATCGTACCCGTTACTCCGCTTGCTTCATTCTTGCGGCCGTGTGGGTGGCGATGGGCATGTCTCGCATTTGGCCCTGCAAAATTATATTGGGTTAGTGCATCGGCGAGTTCATAAAGCCATTCAAGCCTTGGAGCTCGCCGCCTTCGAAGAGCTAGTTCTCTCGATTGCTTTAGCACCCGACAACCAGAAGCGAATCGAATTCGATTTTTTCCCTAAGGGCGCCGACGCTAGTCCATTAGACATTCTACGCGGTCAGTTGAATGAGCTGAGCACTCCTCTGATTGACGAATCGCCAGTCGTATTTGCACTCTGCGTTCGCTTCTGCCCACTGACCACCGAGAACCGATCGCTGCGGGTCCTTCCAAGCTTACGGCATGCTATTGAGTTGGTTGGAGTCGAAGCGGCGATACGTCAAGCTTTCGGAATGAAACCCGTCGCTAACGATCCTAAACCGTTGACTTGGTGGCAACGACTCCTTTCAAGATGGAAACCATCAACCCCAACCGCGTTGGCAGAGCACGAATCACGGAAGAACTTTGCGGATCAAGAGCAATGGCTGTATCAATGCGAACAGATCGCCGATGAGTATTCGTGGATCGACTTGAAGCATGCCGTCGCCGAGACGCCTGACAATCCGAGGTATCGCGTTGCATTGGCCGAAAAGCACTCGCAGCAAGGCGCTTGGGATTTGGCGATCAAGTGGTATGATGGCCTTATAAAACAGTTTCAAGATATCACGCCGATGATTGGGCGAAGAGCTGCGTTGCATCGAGCCGCCGGCAATTCACACGCGGCTCTTATTGACTATTCACAAGCGATCCAACAAGCACCGCATGTAGCCGCATATCGCGCTGAACGCTCTTTCATTTATGTGGACTTACAAGCTTGGGACCAAGCGGTACTGGACCTTGACGAGGCCGTACGCTTAACGCCGCGCGACCCTGAACTTTACTTTCATCGCGCTCAGGTCCGGCTCCAGCAGAATAAACCGGCTGAAGCCGTGGAGGACTTTGCGCAGGCGATACGGCTCGATCCAAATTTTGGCCATGCTCACTTTCGTTTAGGATGGCTGTACTTCTGCACAGACAAACCCAACGAAGCGATCGAACACTTAACGCGAGCCATTGCTCTGACCGATGACAACCCGTTTATGCGACTGCATCGTGCTGTCGCCTATCTGGGGCAGAACAAACTCGCACTGGCCATGGAAGATTGCCAGCAAGTGATTAGTCTCGACCCCAATAATGCTCAGGCCCATGGAGTTCTTGGACGAGTCTTGCAGTGCGAGGGTCAATTCGAAGAAGCCATTGTAGCCTGCACTCGCGCGATTGAACTGGGCGATGAGTATGCGCCCGTGCTTCTTGCAAGAGCGATCAGTTATGCCGCGACGGACCGGCCGACTTTGGCGATATCGGATTGTGAGACCGTGCTGGCAAATGAGCCAGACAACGCCGTGGCGATTCAGTTGCATGGACGACTGTTACTTCAAGAAGGCGATTTAGATGCGGCGATGGACGCGTTTCATCGAGCTCGTGAGTTGGCGCCGGACTGGGTGGAACCTCGCGAGCAGCTGTCGTTTGTCCACTTACTAAAAGAGAACCCCAAGGCGTCGGTCGATGAGCAAACGCAATTGATTGAGCGTCAACCCAATCAGGCATCGCACTATGTGAATCGCGCTTTCGCTTACACTCAGTTACACGAATATACCAAGGCAACGAAGGACTACGATCAAGCCATCGAGCTGGAACCTGACAATGAGCGGCTGTACTTTCTTCGTGGCGTCTTCCGAATGAATTGCCAATTGACGGAACTCGCGCTGGCCGATTTCGAACGCGTTCTGGCGATCTCTGGCGGTGACGATAGCGCGCGTGAACATCGCGCCAGCGTTCTGTTACGGTTGCATCGATACCAAGAAGCCATCGACGACTACGCCCAGTTGATTGCCAAGTACCCCGAGAATCCGAGCGCCTATTCAGGTCGCGCCTTTGCACTAGCTGCGCTGGGCAATAACGATCGAGCCGAGGAAGATGCCAAGCGAGCCAGCGAGATGTCCCCTGAGATGGCTGACGGAATTCACCGCAGCACTCAAATCGCCAATATTTACCGATTGGTCCGCAGTGAAGATTACGACGCCGCATTGGATGTAACGAATCAAATGGTGACGGATGCTCCAGAAGAATCGCTTGGCTATCGGATGCGTGCCTTTGTACGATGGGAGCGAGAAGAGTACGTCGAATCCTATGAAGATTACACCCGAGTGATGGAAATGGATGGACCTACTTCCGACTGCCTCAGTTCACGAGGGCAAGTTCAAGCCGAGTTAGGTGAGTGGGACCGAGCCCTGGCTGATTTAAATCAAGCCGTCGACATGTCCCGCCAAGCTTGTGAAACGATCGTCCTTGCCTACGCCTTGAACGGCCGTTCGTTAACACTCGCGGCGCTGGAGCGTAACGACGAATCAAAACGCGATTTCGAAGAGTCGACTCGTTTGTGCCCAACGAACCCATGGGTCTATTACCATCGAGGTCTCCGGCAGTTCCAACGCAACGATTTTGCTGATGCAAAAGTGTTGTTGGAATTGGCCTTAGAGCTCAACGATCCCCCACTCTCTAAGCGTAAGAAACAAAGAGCAAGAGTTGCCTTGGACACGATTGCTCACAAGGTTTGAAACTACCTCGTAGCCGACGCTGCCAGCGTCGGACCAAATGTCGCAAGCCCGGGGACCGTGAGCTCTGGGGCCGTGAGCTCTGGGGCCGTGAGCCGTTGGCGCTAGCCGCGGGTGACCGAAGTAGGGCGGTTTGATCGTTCCAAGGCCTAACTAAGGACGTAGTTTCCTCATGGCCTGTATGCTTAAACTAGACTGTTGGTCATGAACGACGAGCGCTCCGTTCACCCGCGGCTAGTGCCTTTTGACGTTGCGCATTTTGGCTTTGTGCGCCACTGGCTGCCCACAGAGTCTGCATTAATACCTGACTCTACGGGGCAAGGCCAGTGAAACGGAGTAGGTGACTCTAGCTGCCATTAACGGTGTTAATGCTAATTCACTCGCCGAGAAAGTTGCCGAAGTCTCGTCGCAAGTAAAATGTAAATCATTCCAAACCATGAATCATCGCGGTGGTGGATTATTGTGTCCAAAGCGTTGCGATGTGCGAAGTTGATTACTTCGGCGACCATTATTCAGACCGCCCGCGCATTGAAATGACTTAGTTAATTGGAACTAAGACACTTCGGTACACTGGCCTTTCCCAATCGCATCCGGATTCCCGGATGCGATTGGGAAAGCCAGTGGCACACGAAATCAATATGCGCAACATGAAGACTTACCTTGAGGATCCACCACCCGCCCCGAAATGAAACGCATGTTTTCCGGCTCCGCATCGGCCGTTGCTTTCTTTTCAAGCGGTTGTTCCTCGACAGCTACCGCATCTTGAGTTGCATTGCTTGCTGGCGTTGCATTCGGCTTCTGAGCATCGGTCACAACGGATGGAACCTCTGGTTGCTGTGTTCTTGATGACTTCCTTCATGTGCCAACCTCAGTCGACGGTAAAGTCGAATTTATTTTCACCCGACTGTTTTACATCGGCTTCTAACTTCGAAGTTGCAGTCTGCGAGTACTTGGGAGGCAACAAGTTCTTGGACACCGCTGCGGCGACCTCGGCCGCCTGCATTTCGTTGTAGCCCTCAGGGTACTCGGTTGTAATGTCCGCCGGATCCGTTTTCTTATCGGGATCCGGTTGTTTCTTCGCAGGCGGCTTCTTGTCGTATTTACAAATCGTAACCATGTACTTGCCCGCCGCCGCCCCGTCTCCGCTCGATCGCGTCGTTAGTTTGTAAACGCCCGACGCGTCAGTTACTCCCGAAGCCGATGGGCCAGCAGCACTGGGCGTGAAAGCGACGATCGCACCTTCAACCGGTTTCCCCTTCTGAGTCACAGTTCCAGTGACTGGATAAGTCGGAGTTCCAGCTTCTTTTGCGCATCCACACAACGTCACCAATGTACAAGTTGCAACACAGGCAACAGAAGAGCGAATGAATCGGTCAACAAGCATGATCGGTCGCTTCAAAAAGAATGGGGCCACAACTACATCAGTTTTCAACTCCGCAATACACTCGCGAAAAGCTATTGCGGCAACGAGGCGACTTCTCCGCCGTTCTTCGATCCAATTGCCCCCCACACCCCATACATTGAAGGCCCTGAGATCGTCTGACGCGCATTTAGATTCCCCGAATCAATGCTGTTGCTTATGAAGTGCACCGAACCGTCAGCGAAGGCTGCGTTCACACCGCCTGTATGACGACTGGCTGGAGGCATCACCAAATGCACTGAATCGCCGTTGATACCACCGTCAGCACACGACACCGAGTTCGGGGGCAGGACATTATTGAATCCGATGTACATCGGGTTCGCGTCTTGCCAAGCCACGCCAAACCGCGCCTGAACCTGGGCTCCGTTGACAAAAAAGTTCCCGCTGGCAGCAGCGTAACATAGCGAGGGTGTGTTGATTAATCCTGATACACGCGTGTGAGTGGCGAGCAGCTTGTCAACTTGGTTTGCACCCACTGCAATCGGATCGGTCGCTCGAAAAGGCGTGTTCTGTTGACAAAGTCGCTCGCTCAGTGCAATGGTATTGCTCGTTCCGTCGGTAATGTCTCGGAACCGATAACATACGCGACTGCCGCGCGGGCTAAAGATGCCTCGCGCCTGACTGGAGACGCCCGTCATCAGCGACTCAACCATGTCACCCAATCCAAGTGCATAGCTGTTCGTGCGAGTTGCATTCGGATACCCAGGATCCGATGGGCAGCGAGCCGCCGGAGGCGATGTGTTCCACGGAGCCCAACTTGCCCAAGCCTCAGGGCCGTGCGGCGGATGGACTGTGTCGCCAGCCGCAATCTGTTGATATTGGTTGCCCCCTTCGATGAAACCGAGCAACGGAATAAAGGCGCTCAATCGTCCGCGATTCGAGTTGAATTTCGAGTTTGCGGTCGAACCAACCTCCGTCCCTCCGCTTCTCGTCGGAAAGCAGTTGTAAGTCGAGGAGTAGTTGTGTAATGCTAATCCCCACTGCTTCAGGTTGTTCGAGCACTGCATCCGTCGCGCTGCCTCACGGGCCGCTTGCACAGCGGGCAGCAGCAATCCGACCAAGATTCCGATGATCGCTATAACGACCAACAATTCCACCAATGTAAAACCATTTTTTCTAGACCTCGAGCGATCCATTGTTCACCTCGCGTGTTCAATTTTGAATTGATAAAAGCATCGCGGCACCCCTTAGGGTGGCCTAGCTCTTAAAAATACACCCTTAAAACGCGGGCGACAAGCCTTGCCAAACGTTTATTTTGATTTTTTCACGCACGGCTTTCTACGACATTCGCCTCAAATGATTCACGTCGCATGTGGAAGCAAGCTCATTTCAGAATCCTTGCAGCTATTTCCAGACTGTCGGATTTCGGCTCAAGCAAGTACTATTCTTGGCGAAGAGGAAAGTCTGTGTAGACGACAAGGAAAGCAGCGATAATCGCAACCAAGCTCACGCGAAACACTTTGCGTCTCGCGCGTGGGTTCTTGAGACACACTCCTACTTGCCCAAATTGCCGGTCAGTTGAAAGTTGATCACGGTGTCCTTCTTCCCGACTTCTGCCGTCAAGTCCGTGGTGGCTAGGCTGGTGTACTTCAAAGGAACCGTTGGCGGTGGTAGGGGATTCTTGGCTTCAGGCAGGGCACTGCCCTGATCTTGCATGGCGATCACAGTTACTTTGTAAGAGCCCGGCCGCGCGCCGTCGC
>JANODD010000200.1:0-5534 GCA_031412515.1 Planctomycetia bacterium
TCCTCTTCACCAAGCCGCCACAGAACTAAGCCAAATATCGAAAACTAGCAACCCAACTCCTGCTTAAAGCTAGCCATCAATCACGGAACTACCTACCAGTCAATGTTACCAAACTGGCTGGTTCTACGTTGCGAATGACACCTTCGAAGTAAGTTCTGTTCTCGTGCTTCTGTGCCTGGAAGCAATTGGCCTACTTCTTGCGGCGTGTTTTGTTTTTCGGGGTGGGTAAATATTTTTGGAAATCTTAAGAAAAAAAACTTGACTCTCGCTTTTTCTACCCTTATGAATGACCGCGAATAGCAACGGGAGGGAGATCCTGATTGTTAGTCAGTTCCGACGTAAGTGGGTAATTGACAGCTTAACTTACTTCCCTTCAACATCAAACCTCACGAGACGTGGTGGTTTTTTTCGCCGGCGTGCAACCTTTAGACTTTTTTCTATGAAAGCAGTAAAAAATGATTAGCAAGCTAACTCTTGGCGTACTTTTCCTGTCACTTGGATTCCTTAACTTCGGTTCCTTCACCTCGTCCTCCGCACAGTACCGAACGCTTTCTGAGGCTGAGTCTTCTCAGATTTCGGGTTCTCTGGGTACGATATTTATTTGCGGTGCGATTATGCGACCTTGTTCTGTATGTACGGTGCCGACTACTTGTATCTTTGATATGTTTTTGAGTAGTTTGTGCTGGGGTTCTGTTGACGGCTGGAACGGATGCGCTGCCGCGACTCATGGTACCTGCGCACAGTACGTCGGATGTTTCGGTTGTACTTGCGGTGCGTTTATTCATTCAACGTGCGACACAGCTTGTCGAAAGGTGTGTGTGACAAACATGTATCTATGCGAGTGCGATTGCTAAAAAGCTGCTAGTTGCGACAGGATAACACATGCGCTGAGGGCAACAGAATTTCCTTGAGAGACAATCTTGGTGTTTAAGTTGAATTTACAGCCTAAATTCCGCTGGTGCGTATTGCCCTCTGCTTTGTGTTTCTGCTTCGGCGTTATTTCGATCACGATTAGCATGCTCCTAGCAATGCACACGCTAGAGCTTGATTCGCAGGACCGTCGCGTTGCACTAGGGAAAATTCTGGTTGTCATTTTTCATGGCGTTGTCTGTTTTTTGTCTTCAGCGGTGGCGATGCGACGTGGGGTCTTGCTCGCAATTTTCGCTGTCACAACGAGTACGTTCGTCGCCTTGCTCGCTTTTTCATATGCCCTGTAGAGGGATACCTATCTTCCAAGTGAAATGCCGTGTTCAAATTTATTATTTCCGCATTCTTGCTTTGCCAAGTCGAATTTGATCTTTATCGAAATTCGTATCTGCAAAACAAGGCTTATTATGTCCCAATGAGTCTTGAAGCAAAGTGGGAGCGGTTCATTCCTAAGTCGTATATTGAGAGCCTGGACTTAGAAGAGAAATTCGTCCTCGAAATGCTCAAGTCACCAGAGAAGAAATCTCAGTTTCTTTCAGTACTGAAATCTGGTGGCCTTAAAGTGGATGAGTCCGATTTGGGGTCGTTTGTACATAAACGCATTAGTGACGAAAAGTCAGAAGTAGGTGAGAATCGCCGATATCGCTATTCTGTGGGAGCAGTATTTGAGCTTCAGGATTTCTCGATAGAGTCAGATCGTAAGAGTTCTGCGAGCAAAAACAAAATTTCGTCATTTACTGGCGGTGATTTCAATCGTATTCAGTCTGTTGACCTCGGAAAGAGTTGGGTTTGTCTTGAAGCATTCCCATTACCTGGTCAGAACGTGCCAATTGTATGGGAAAGAAAGACACTCAAGGTTTTAGCAGTTCCACCATACTGTGCGATTCCTGGCATCATTTCAGGTGCCTCGTTTGGTCTCGATGACGTTTGGCAGTCAAGCGAAGGCGATAGGCAATGGGTAGATTGCAGTTTCGGTTCCGGTGCGAAGAGGGTATTTCAAATCATTCTGGCTGATGAGGGAGAGTCCTTGATTGCGGTATTTTCGAAGTCAACGATTACTGGCTTGCCAGAATTGCTTGGCCGAGTGAAGCAGTCAGGAATGCTCGAAAAACAGGGATTAATCCAGACCGCAAAGTTTCTGGATGACCTTCGAGTTGGCAATCCATTACGATTTCATGACCAACAGTGTCCCTTGCCATTGAGCGCTTGTTACTTTGAAAATAAGAAGGTCGGAGAGAGATTTTTTCCGAGTACAATTTCGCGAGTCCTTTTTGCCCGCGTAAGAACGAAAGAGACTGTTTTTTCACCGCCCGACGAGCGTCTATTGGGGTGGTGCCAAGTTGGTCGCCTGTCAGTTTCGGATATCAAGTTTGGGGAAAAAGCAATTCTTGCTCTAAACACTGAAACCCCTCCAAACGCAAGTGTGTACAACTTCGATACAGGAGAGGCATATATCAGAGGCCAGACCCGTGAGTCGTCTTTCAAACGTATCATTCAGCGTGCTGGACAATCGAACCTTACTTTGATCATGTTGAATTTGCTTATTATTGCAACCATTGGGGGCATCTTGATATGGCGAAAACGGTCATAGGCTACAGTAACGCCGGATTCGCGTTACTTTCTTTCGCATTGCTTTTTGGGCAGTGTCATTACACATTTGGTATGCAGCAGCAAAGTGGCGACGAAGCAAATTGTGCTCCGGGTGCTGTATATTGCTTTCTGCTTAGCCAAGGAATTGACATTCCACTGGACGATGTGATTGCGTCATTTCAAGCTGAGACTCGCAACTCCAGCAACGAAACAGCTTTGCAGTCCGCATCTTTGCAGTGCGTGTGTAAAGTCTTGAAAGGATATGGTTTTTCAGCAATCGCGGTTCAATATGATGATTTCACGACCGTGAAACCTTCAGATACGCCAATTCTTCTCACTCATCCGCCAAAACTTAACGGAGTCGGGCATTTTGTTTTCCTTTCGGAGCGAAAGAAAGACGGATTTACAATTGTTGACCCAACGAATGAAACATCTGTTCAATTCGTAACAAATAGCAAGATGGAGACTGCGTGGAGAGGGTATGCGATTCGAATCTCACGTAGGACGAATTTCCTCTGGGTCGTTGCACTAGGTGGCGTACTCTTGGCTCTTCTGTTTTGCGGTAGGAAAAGGATGAATCCGCGATCACTTAAGCTTCTACCGATTGCGATGGTGGGAATTTTCGTTGGATGCCGTGATCATCCTATCGGAGACCTTTCGTTTGCCGATAGTCATGTGCAGCTTACAGATCTCCGACGGGGCGCTAAGTCTACATTCCAATTACCGTTTGTCGTTACGAGTGCTTCCCCTGTTGTAATTAAGTCACTCACTGCGTCATGTAATTGCGTAACTTTTGATGAAAAGCAAACCGGAATTCGCCTATCGCCAAATTCAGATGGAAGTTTGCGCATTGTTATTGACCCTCAAAACCGTCAGTATGTGTCCGCAGGATTGCTTGTCTCAACTGACTCCGGCTTCAGCAAGCGAATATCTATTGAAGGTGCTGTAGAGTCTCCGCCAGAAATTGCTTCAATGCCTATCTATTGCGTTTATCAGGAAAAAGGTGAGTTGCCATCTGGGCAGATTATTGTACGCAGAATTAGATCAATAGGTGCTACCCGACTAGAGCCCGAGAAAGATAGCTTCGAGGGACAGAATATAAGACTAGAATTAAATAAGTCTGAAGTGATCTCAATGGATTCTGCGCCCGTTGAAGTTGATCAATTAATGTGGACATGGTACGCAACAACGGACAGTGTTCCATCTCGTCCCGAAACTGTTGAAATCAAATGGAGGGAAAGTACGAGCAAATTGCTAAAAAAATCAGATGTCTCATTTGTATTTAGTAAGCAGTTTCAAATACAAGGGCTTGTTGAGAATCTCGCATTGGAGGAGACCGAGGTTGGGAGAGAGACGGCTACGACTCTTAATCTTTTTTGCGCAAGTGCGATCCCCAAATTGAATGTTAAGCCCTCGACCGGGCATGGAATTAACGCTAGTCTGATTCCGTCTGAAAGTCGCGAGTGTTGTAGCTTGGTAGTGAGATGGACACCTGTTGAGGCAGGGCCGCTAAATGCAAAATTGGTTCTGGAAATTGGAGACTCGGAAGAATTCGTTATTGCAGTCACCGGTTCCGCCATTGCCCCATGAGTCAAAGCATTAAGAGAATTTCCGTCGCTCCGCGAACTTCGTTGGGACCCCCTTCGAATCCAGCTTCCAACACACCAGCATTTGACAACTTTAGTGTTTCCGACGTAGAAGCTCACAGAAATGTATCTCAAATTCGTACGAATTCAAGCTAAATCATTTCCAACTTGCTGTATTCTTGTTTTTGGAGTTGCGTTGGCTTGGCAGGCAGGTTGTGGCAGTGTGGCTGTCGAATCGGACACCTCCGCGTCCAACGCGACTATCGTGATCGACGGCGGAATCGTGTTTGCGGACGAGGCTAGCTATATGTGTGTGCCACTTAGCCGAATGGGAATTGGGGAGTTAGATGAAGTTTTGTCAGTCAAATCGTCATGCGAATGTGCTGATCCTACAATCGTTCGCTTTGAAGAGGCGAGTCGCAACGTCGCACGCGCCTTACATCTGAAATTTGCGCCTGAGTTGGCGATGTTAAATGCAGGAGTCGCCCCTTCTAATCTTGGAGTGGTCATTAAACTTGAGTTGAGTAGTGGTCGAACTGCTTCGGCAACGATTCAATTTTTGCACACAAAGCAAGTCAAGCAAGAGCATTGAACAACGCTTCTCGTCGTGGTTTGTATAAAGGTAACTCTTCCGGCTTCCATCGTTATTTGAAAGCAAAACAACGGCTAGGTTGAAGCAAAATGAAAAGATCCTCAAAAAACGACATTGAGACTTCTGGCTTTACTCTCGTTGAGCTTCTGGTCGTGATTTCAATTATTGGCGTACTAGTGGGGCTACTCCTACCAGCGGTGCAGAGGGCGCGTGAGGCAGCTCGACGGGTACAATGTTCGAATCATGTCAAGCAACTAGGACTAGCGCTGCACAACTACCATGACGCATATCGCATGCTCCCGATCAGTATCGGGCCTTGGCAGCAGGGGCCTCGGTATGCGAAGGAACGAAACGGCAAAGGTTGGATCGTAAGCGTCTTGCCGCAATTGGAACAAGCGAATTTGTATGCTGCATTCACGCCACACTTTAAAGGTGATTTCTTTTCCGGCGGTGGGTTGAATAGCTCTGCGGCGCTCCAACTGATGCAAACAAAGTTATCTGTACTCACGTGCCCGTCGGATGGGTCGAGTCAGGAATTGATAACCCAGCAACATCAGTTGATCGGCATTCCCGTAGCGGCGACCAATTACAAAGGAGTACTGGGGGACAACCGCATCGGCGATACACTTAGTATTCACGAAGGTACGCTGCCGCGTTGCTTGGAAATTGGTGGCTGCAACGGATTGTTCTTCAGGGTGACTGTGACCAACGGTATAAATTGAGCCAAAGCCAACGGGTTCATTTTTTCAAATTGGCGGATTTTGATTTAGTGTTCGGACAATTGCCCAGCTCTTCGCAGTGTTTTTTGCGGAGTTAGAGACGTTTCGGATTGTTGCGTA
>JANODD010000201.1:0-60772 GCA_031412515.1 Planctomycetia bacterium
TTAAAATCATCAAAGAGATTTCCGCGGACACCCCGAGCCTACAGATAATCGCGAGCGTTCCTGGCGTTGGTCCAGTCACCACAGCAACGCTATGTTGTGAACTGCCCGAGCTAGGCAAGATCTCTCGAGGTCAGATTGCCAAACTTGTGGGCGTCGCACCGATGGCCAATCAATCGGGAGAAAAGGACGGCAAACGTAAAGCAAGGGGAGGGCGAATAGTCGTACGCCGCGCTTTGTACATGGCAACGTTAGTCGCCACAAAACGCAATTCGGTAATCGCAAAGTTCTATCAGCGGTTGTTACAGCATGGAAAACCCAAGAAGCTGGCATTAGTTGCTTGCATGCGAAAACTGCTGCTGATCATTCACGACATGGTACGCAATGGACAGATGTGGGATCCCTCACAGAAAAAGGCCCGTGACCAAGCTGTTGCCAGCCTGGCCGCAGGCACTACGTGCTCGATGCTTCATTGACTCACCGTCGACTAAGTTATCCCTTACAAAGTTGCGTCCCCGCAGAACTTTGCTATGTTTCACTTAGCACTGTTCATAATAATGCTGCGCCTGTAGGAAAGCAAACATTGAGTTACCGGCGTTATGCCTTAAAAAATCCGAGCATTGGCGCTACATGCCTCCAAGAATTTCAATCGCAGGAAGATATTTTAGACGCTTCCACTTGACTACCCACTAGACAGTCGCTCATCCCCGGCCCTTCTCCCCAGAGTACTGGGGCGAAGGGAGCCAGGAATCGGGACGGGGCGAAGGGAACTTGCGTTTCAGTCGTTTCAATACAAACGCAAAGAGTGATCGTGTCGGGCCACTTTCATACGCGGCGGAGCGAGTTAGTTGGAAGCAGAACAATCCGCCGTACAAGACGGCGGTATTCGTAAAACTGGAGATGTAAAATTTGAGACCTGATAGGAAGTACTCGGCTGCCCGGACCAAAAGGCGCTTCACGGGAATTGCTTGGGACATACGGTTCTAAGCAACGAAGCAATACCGCAAGCTAAGAATGATGCAGCTACGCTCAATGCAGAATGCCCAGCAAGTTTGACTTGCTGGGCACTCGAGTGTTTCTAAGCAGATCGAAACGCTTGACGCGTTCCGCTACTAGTTAGTTTATTTAGTCAACCGAATACAAAATCGCAGCTTGAGCGGCGGCCAAGCGGGCGATAGGTACACGGAACGGTGAGCAACTGACGTAGTTGAGGCCGATCTGATGGCAGAAGACTACGGACGATGGATCGCCGCCGTGTTCGCCGCAAATGCCGATCTTGAGGTCCTTGCGAGTCGAGCGGCCCTTGTCGACGCCGATCTTCATCAACTGGCCGACGCCAGTCGTGTCGATCGAGGCAAACGGATTGGCTTTGAGAATGTCCAGCTCCTGATACCGAGGAATAAACGAACCCGAATCGTCGCGGCTCATGCCCATACATGTCTGAGTCAAGTCGTTCGTTCCAAACGAGAAGAACTCAGCGGACTCAGCGATCTCGTCAGCCGTCAAAGCACCACGTGGAACTTCGATCATCGTACCGACAGTGTAAGCAAACTTCTTGCCAGTTTCTTTCATCACTTCCTTAGCGACGCGATGTATGATCTCGACTTGAAGATCGAGTTCTTTCTTGAAGCCGACGAGCGGAACCATGATCTCTGGCTTGACTTTCTTGCCTTCCTTCACGACTGCAGCAGCGGCTTGGAAAATCGCGCGAGCTTGCATCTCAGAAATTTCTGGACGCACGATGCCGAGACGGCAACCGCGGAAGCCGAGCATCGGATTGAACTCATGCAGCTCTTCAACTAGACGAGCCACATCTTTAACCGAAATGCCGAGCTGTTCAGCAACTTCCTGCTGGCCCTTCTTGTTATCGCCGTGCGGTAGGAACTCGTGCAACGGTGGATCGAGCAAGCGAATGCAAGCTGGCAAGCCATCGAGAGCTCGGAAGATCCCTTCAAAGTCGGCTTGTTGGTAAGGCAGAAGAGTTGCCAAAGCGGCTTTTCTGTCTTCTTCCTTCTCAGCCAGAATCATCTTGCGAACAGCGATAATGCGGTCGCCTTCGAAGAACATGTGCTCAGTACGGCACAGCCCGATACCTTCGGCGCCGAATGCAATCGCATTGACCACCTGGTCAGGTTGATCGGCGTTGGTGCGAATGCCGAGCGTACGGTACTTGTCAGCCAACTTCATAATGTGGTTGTAGTACTGGAAGACCTTACTGTCAGCAGCCTTCATGGTCTTGGTGACGAGCACCTGGTTCAGTTCGCTCGGCGCGGTATCGATCAAGCCGCTGAAGACTTCTCCGGTCGATCCGTTGATGCTGATCGCGTCGCCTTCTTTAAGCGTAAATCCTTTGCACTTGAGCGTCTTCTTGTGGTAGTCGATTTCGATATCGCCAGCGCCAGCCACACAGACTTTACCCATTTGACGAGCAACCAGAGCAGCGTGGCTTGAAACACCACCGCGGCAAGTCAGAATGCCGTCGGAAGCGATCATACCGCGAAGATCTTCTGGACTGGTTTCAACGCGAGCCAATACGACTTTCTTGCCCTTCGCAGCCAGCTCTTCAGCTTTGTCAGCGGTGAAGACCATGGTACCCGATGCGGCGCCAGGACCAGCAGCCAGACCGACAGCCATCAGCTTGCCATCTTTCTTGGCCTTTTCGTAAGCTGGCACGTCGAAGATCGGTTGAAGCAGCTGATTGAGAGCTTCTGGATCTCCCGACTTGACCGCGTGCTCAGGGGTCATCAGTTTTTCTTTGACCATGTCGTGAGCAATCTTCACGTAGGCCAAAGCGGTTCGCTTTCCGTTACGAGTTTGAAGCATGTACAGCTTCTTCTTCTCGATCGTGAATTCGAAGTCTTGAACGTCGCCAAAGTTTTTCTCGAGCGTCTTGCGGACAGCAACGAGTTCCTTGTAAGCGGCGCTGTTGATCTTGTCGTTCGCCATCTCTTCGATCTTGAGCGGTGTGCGAACACCGGCTACCACGTCTTCGCCTTGAGCGTTAACGAGGTACTCGCCGTAGAATACGTTTTCCCCGGTGGCTGGGTCACGAGTAAACGCTACGCCGGTTGCGCAGTCGTCGCCCATGTTGCCAAAGACCATGCTTTGGACGTTGACAGCGGTGCCCCATTCGTCAGGAATGCGGTACTTTTGACGATAAAGAATGGCTCGTTCGTTCATCCATGAACCGAAAACTGCGCTGACGGCACCCATCAACTGAGTCATCGGATCATTTGGAAACGCCTTGCCGGTGCGATCCTTGATCAGCTTCTTGTAACGCTTGACCAGCTCTTGCAGATTTTCTTCGGTCAAGCTGGTATCGTCTTCGGCTTTGACTTCCTTCTTGAGGTTGTCCATGACCTCTTCGAAAGGATCATGTTCGTTTTCGTGACGCTTTTGCACGCCCATGACCACGTCGCCGTACATTTGTAGGAAGCGGCGATAGGAATCCCAAGCAAAGCGTCCGTTGTTGGTCGCTTTCTTCAGGCCTTCGGTGGTCTCATCGTTTAGACCGAGGTTAAGAATCGTGTCCATCATACCGGGCATTGAGTCACGGGCGCCGGAGCGGACGGAGACGAGCAGCGGGTTCTTTGGATCGCCGAATTTCTTGCCAGTTTCTTTTTCCATCCAAGCCACAGCGGTCTTTAGTTCCGCATCGAAGCCGTCAGGATATTTTTTGCCATTTTTGTAATAATGAACACAAATTTCAGTGGTAATTGTGTAGCCCGGAGGCACAGGCAGGCCAATTTTTGTCATCGCGGCCAAGTTGGCACCTTTACCGCCCAGCAACGCTTTCATGTCGCCGGCACCGTCAGTTTTGCTTTTGCCGAAGTAATAAATCATCTTGGTCTTGGCCATAACGCTGTTCGAACCTCCGAATGGGATTTCTTTGCAAGGGTCGGCTCAGCGGTAAAATTCGCTGAAAACCGGAGCTTACTTTTGGGGTAACTATTGGTTTTTGCCTACAAAATAGCGTCGCGAGTGTACTTGCGCAACGTAAAACCGTCAATTGGTAACGGTTAGGCGCCCTGATGACCGAGATAGTGTCCGACGGAGGGAGAGCATGGCAGTCAGTTGAGCGAGGCCAATTGGCAAAACCCTCTTCGAATTCCCGTCTTCTATTCACTCGTCACTCGCCGGCGGAAATTTCACATTTCGATAGAGTTCTGAGATCTCGAATGCAATTCCAATTGAAGGAAGCTCGAAAAACGCAGTCAGCACTTTTTCTTCATGGAACAACCAATCGCCGCTTGGCTGACGTGTGAATCGTTCGACTTGGGGACGATCTTGAGCGATGAGGACGAGTTCTTTTAGCGAAACGATTTGTCGGTAATGGTCGGCCTTGCGGCCTCGATCGTACTTTTCGGTCGAGTCTGAGAGTACCTCGACGATTACAGATGGATTGGTAACTGTGTCTCGCTTTTCATCGTCGAATTCCAATTCACCACAAATAATCGTTGCGTCGGGATAGGTGTAGAGTCCAGTAAACTTAACTTTGACACGCAGGTCACTGTTAAACACTGCACACGGTTTATCTTTCAGAGTGTTTCCGACTTCACGAACAAAATTCGCCGCGATCAGACTGTGGTTGGCTGATCCGCCGACCATGGCAAAGACTTCGCCTTGGAAAAACTCACTTTTTGTTTTTGCCTCCCGCTCGCGACACAAGTATTCCTGCTCGCTGATCCTTTTAAGAGCTGTCGACACTTTAGGTCCCCTTCTGTTGGGTTTAACACGCTGCATGCAGACCATTGTATCAAGCAGCATTTCTTTAGAGAACAACGCTATACGAGTGCACAATGGAAGTGCTGCTGTTAAGTCCCCTGTTATTCACCGACTGACATTGAACGTTGACTTTCATATATAAAGTAACGCCAGTGACTGAGTCGCAGCCTTTTGCGACATGGGCTGTTGAGAATCGTTGATTCACCTACGACTATGCTGTCGTAGTTGTTTTGGAGTGAGGCTGTGACAAGTTCTGAATCCTATAAACAATCGCTGGATCAAGAATTTGAGCAGAGCATAGTCGGCTACTTGGTGGTCGGACACGGAACTCGAAGCGCGTCTGGGCAGGATCAAGTTCGCACCGTTTTCACTCAAATGACACAGCTCGATGGACCCGAATCACTTCGCGGTTTAGCAGCGGAATTGGCGTTTCTGGAACTGGCGGAGCCCGATATTCCGACGGCCATTGAGCGGCTGTGGCAAGCTGGTGTGAAGCAGTTGATCGTCGTGCCCGTATTGCTTTTCAGCGCTGGTCATGCTCGACAAGACATTCCTGAGGCGGTTGAAGCGGCCGCCTCAAAGTTCGGTATGCAGATCCGCCGACAGTGTTCTTCGTTATGCCTCGATCCAACTGTTGTTGCTCTATCAGCCGAAAGATTTCATCAAGCCCTTCGTACCCACGCAGATCTCAAGGCGAACGCAAACTTACCCGCCGAGGGAGTCGGACTAGCACTGATCGGTCGCGGTAGCAGCTCTGAGGCGGCCACGGCGGCCATGTTGCAATTCGCTGAACTTCGTACGCTTGCGACTCCGGTCAGTTGGTCGTCGGTAGGTTTCATCCACGCTCAGCGCCCCACTGTGGTCGAAGCCCTCGACGGCCTCGCGGCCACTGGGTTGCCTTGGCTGGTGGTTCAGCCGCACTTGCTGTTTGAAGGCGAACTCATCGACGAACTGCGGCGCGAAGTTGCATACCGTCAGTCGTTTTCGAGTTCGCAAAAGTGGATCATCACTAAGACACTAGGCTCCGACGCGCTTGACCAGCGACTGGCTGCCACGCTAAGTCAACTCGCCCTCAGATCGAATCTCACAGCCAGCGACTCTGGTCAATGTTCACGCTGCAAAAGCCATAGACTTTGGTGCTAATCACCGTAGCCTAGGCATCCTGCCTGGGTGAATTTGCATTTAGTCTCACCCCCAGTCCAGCTTGACTCGGCAAGTCACATCGCCCCAGTTTCCAATCAAGACCACTGGCAATATCCTCAGCGAGCAGCAGTGCACCATCTAGGTCCGCAAAATCCAAAAGCGGAAGAAGATGAACACCCGGCGCAATCCCAATGCTCGATTCTGTCATGCAACCAACCATAATCTTCAAGCCATTCTGCCGAGCGCGCGCGATCATTCGCCGCGCGGGAGTCAGACCGCCGCATTTGACTAGCTTGATGTTAATTGCGTCGAAGCTATCGATGCATGCATTCACGTCCGCTTCGACTTGGCAGCTTTCATCGGCCATCAGTGGAATCGGAGAACGGCCCTTGAGTAGTTTCATCTCAGCATACGATTCAGCCGATAGAGGCTGTTCAATCAGTTCCACGTTAAGTTCCGCTAACTGCGCGGCGTAGTCGAGAACTCGATCAGCCGACCACGAACAGTTTGCATCTACCCGGAAAATCGCGTCGGTTTCTTTGCGTAGAATTCTTACCAAATCCATACCACCGCTTGCATTGAGTTTGATTTTATAGACTGGCCAACCCGGCATGGCTCGAATCTTGCGAACCATCATCTCGGGCGTATCAAGTCCGATGGTATAGCAGGTCGGAGGATAACCATCGGTTGGGTTCAGTCCCCAAAGTTTCCACAACGGCAAGTCGTGCATCTGCGCGTAGATATCCCAGACGGCACAATCAAACGCGCACTGTGCAAATCGATTGGCTGAAAGCACTGGATCAAGATCACGCCACAATTCAGCCGGGTTCTCAAGTTTGTAGTTGGCAACTTTGTCAGCTATTCCGCTAAGTGCCGCCGACATGGTTTCAAACGTGATGCCATAGTAATCATTCGTTGTGGCTTCACCGTAACCCACCAAACCTTCGTGTTCCACACGGACGATCAGAGTTGGTTGCACGGTTGTCGTCCCGCGTGCTATGGTGAATGGATCGCGTAGGTTTAATTGAAATTCTTGACATTCGATCTTCACGTGATAACCAATAAAAGAGTAGTCGTGTTATGAGCAATTAAGCTCTTCTATCAAACGAATTTCTAAGAACTTCCAGCAGCTGCTCCAACTGCTCACAACCCATTGCTGACAACTGGTCTCTTTACTTTTTCGGCACGTCAAGCCTCTCTTGGAGGACTCGTATTTCACCGATGAGCTCGCCTTTTTTCTCAGCATAATCAAGGCGCCCCGCGCGTCTCACATGTACTTCAGACGTGCTTGATGCTCTCGTCGCTCCTCCGGCGTTTGTTGGGACATTGCTAGTTTCCCCACTTAACTTTTGGGACTTCCCCGGTTTACCCCAGGCAAGATGCCCAGGCTACGGGCTTAATTACTTGGTTTCTGCTTCAAGTCGCGGTACATTTGAAGCAGTTCGTCAACGGACATCAAGTCCAATTCTTCTTTAGAACTGACGGGCAAGCCGAGTTGCTCCTGCAATGCTAAGAGCCGTCCGCGGGCTTCACCACGGGCTTCACCACGGGCTTCACCGACTACTTCACCAATTGCTACGCCACGGGCCTCACCTCGAGCTTCTGCAAAATCCAGTCGCGCTTTTTCATCACGTTGCACTTTCAATCTTGATTCGTAGTATCTTCGTTCCTCTGGGCTGCGTTGTATCATCTCTAAGATCTCCACTGCTTCAGCAAACACAGGATCAGGTAACTGCTTCAACAGAACTGTTGGGTTTGCACCATAGGCGCCACGTAGAAAGTGAATCCACTGGTGCTTTGCATCTTTCAATAAATCATTATCGCTTCGAAGTTCGTGTTTTGGCAACTCCAGCAAATGAATTTGCAAGCAATCAGTAAGCGAAAGACCAAGGGTTGAACGAAGTTGAAAATCATGATGAAATCACTCTGATTCCAGTATCTGATTCGCACGAATTAAATTCACCAGTTCCTCTGTGCTCATCTTGCCTGCCGAGTCGGTGCCTTCGAGCAAGTTCGACATCAGTTCTCGTTTGCTTTCGTGCAACGCCAAAATCTGCTCTTCAATCGTGTCGCGCGTGACCAAGCGATAAACAGTAACGGCCCGCGTTTGGCCGATGCGATGGGCGCGGTCAGTGGCTTGATCTTCAACCGCAGGATTCCACCAGGGATCAAGATGCAGAACGTAATCGGCAGCAGTTAAATTTAAACCTGTTCCACCAGCTTTCAGCGAGATTAAAAACAGATCACCTTCGCCGCGTTGAAAGGCATCGACGGCTTCCTGACGTTTAGCCGGTGGCGTCGAGCCGTCGAGATACTGGTAAGGCACTTTGGCTTCGTCAAGCGCCGCCCGGACGAGCGACAAGTGCTGGACGAATTGGCTAAACACGAGCGCCCGATGTCCGTTCTCTCGCAACTCTTCAATCACTTCCAAAAATTGGTCAAGCTTTGCGGAAGACTTTTTCCATTTGTCGTCGACCAAGCGAACATGGCAAGCCAACTGACGTAGCCGCATCAACCAAGTAAGCACTCGGATGCGTTTCTTCTGATCGTTGTCGCCATCTTTCGGAGCAGTCAAATCGGCAAGCGCTGCTAGGCGGGCCGCGTCGTACTTCTTTCGTTCGGCCGGTGAGAGTTCAACGCTCAACACCACTTCAGTGCGCGGCGGCAACTCAGTCAACACTTCGCTCTTGGTACGACGCAGAATGAACGGACGCACCATACGACTCAGTGCACTCAGCCGCTCTTGATCCTTGTCGCGTTCGATCCCTTCAGCGAAGCGTTTGCGAAATCGTTCCCACGAACCAAGTAGCCCGGGACTGATAAGCCGCATCAAACTCCAAAGTTCGCCCAAGTGATTTTCCAGCGGCGTTCCGGAAATCGCCAAGCACCAATCGGCTTCGATACTGCGAACGGACTGATTTGTCTTGGTCGCAAAGTTCTTGATGTATTGGGATTCATCGAGGACCAGAGTTCCCCAACTGCGCGAACTGAAGCGAGCGACATCGCGTTGCAGCAACTGGTAACTGGTGATAATCAAATCACCTTTTCCAGCGTCACGAATCAATTCATCGCGATCATGGTCTCGATATAGTTTCGGACTTAACGACGGCGCGAATCGCTGAGCCTCTCGAACCCAATTCGTTCCCACACTCGTCGGTGCAACAATCAGTGTCGGTCCAATCTTGGCTCGGTCAAGCAAAACACCGAGTGCCTGCACCGTTTTGCCTAGCCCCATGTCATCCGCTAAGCAACCGCCGAGTCCCCAGTGACTGAGTTTTGCGAGCCAATGGTAACCAGCGACTTGATAATCTCTCAGATCCGCTTTCAGCCCCTTCGGCGGTTTGGTCGGCAGGCCCTTGGTGCTTGTCAGTCGCTCGATAGCCGTCTGCCACTTCACATCGGACTCAAACGATATGTCGTCGCCCACCGATTCATTTAAGAGCGTCGCGCCCGCGCGTTCAACACGTAGTTGTTTACCTTCGGGCGTGGACACATCGTCCATCATTGTCAGCCGCTTGCGCAGTTGATCGCTGATCGCTGCAAACTGGCCTGATGCCAATTGAACATAACGTCCACCACGCCGCAGTGCCGCCAGCAGCTCCGCCAGCGGAATTTCCAACCCGTCGATAACCAATTCACCTTCCATCCCGAACCAATCACGCTGCGATGTGACACGGACACGCAGTTGCTGCGGAGTGATCTCGCCGAGCAGGGTCATCGGTTGACTCTTCGGCCAACATACCTCTAGTCCATTTTCTGATTGCTGTTGGGCACGCTCAATGAGTCGCAGGGCTGCCGGGATATCTTCGGCGATCCAAGTATAAGGGCCGTCGTAAGGATACTCAGCCAAGCCCAGGGCATGCGTGAAAGCCTCAGCGGCCATCGCCTCAGCTTTGAGGTTGCGTATCAATTGAATAGGCCCAGCGGGCGTGACGACTTGCAACCGATCAGGTTCGATACCCGGGATTGGCATTTCTGTAACCGCATCGCACGCAACTCGCAACTGTGCAATCAAGCCCTCCGGTTGGCGTGGCATCAAGTGCAACTGAATCGTCGGCGGCAAGGGGACTTCAGGTCCAGCAAGACTTTCTGGCAACACCGTCCGCAGTGCACTACGAAAACTATCGCCACCGAGCACAGTGGAGACCCGCATCGCGGCTTCTTGAGTAAACTTTGCCCCGCGTTCTTGACCAGCTTGCAATCGCAACACCGAATGAAGGAGCGTCGTTGGCATTTGGAAATAGAGCAAACGATTGCTCGTGGGCTCAGCCATCCAGCCTATGTGCGTGTTTTTGTTCAATACTAGAAAATCGTGCGCCAATTTAAAGTCGTTGCCGTCAACATTGATTTCAACGCGGTATCGGCCATCCTCATCCACCACTGTCACGGTCGGCTGTGTCTCAACAAACTCAACCCGCGGAAAGCCTTCACGACCCCAGACAACCATCGGGCGATCTTTTAACAACTTCACCATCTGGAGCAGAATGTTGCCGCTCTTGTAGTCATGCTCTTTTTGGATTTCGATCATCGAACCGATAAATTCATCGTGGGGATGCAGATCCGCAACGTTCGAACGTATCACTTCGAAGTCTCGTACCTCGCGGCCAGACGACCACTTGCCCTTGGCAGACATTTTTTGAAGTGAAGGCCTTACATCAAGAATGTGACGATTCGCATAGGGATGCTCTGCATCGTAAAGTCGCCACTGGACGCGATGGGCCTCGGGTATTTTCGTCGCGTGATGCTTGATCGACCATTCGAGTTCTTTAACCAATTCATCGCCGATGGTCGTGTGGTCACGGAACCGCTCGCTCATCCATTCCACTGCCGCCGACGCACTTGCTCGCGATAATCGCCGACTGAGCAGTTGGACAGCACTGAAGAAATGCAAACAAGGATTTGCGGCACGGTTATATCCGCATGTACAGGTTCGGCGCCACTGACCTGTGAAGCAGTTGTTGAGCAAGTCCATGCCGGAGTGAGCTGTCTCGAGCCACTTCGGGTCAAAGTCCATGAAGATTGACAGTTGCCCTAAATCATCATCATCGTCATCGTTGTAAGAGTAAGATTCCTCAACGAATTCAAACTGCCATTCAAGCGTCTTGCCGTCAAACATCACGTACGGTTCTTCGACGTGAGCGCGACTAACGTGTCGCATGTAGTTGGAAAACTGCTTTGTTAACTTGTCAAGTTGTTCGACAATTTGCAGTATAAATGCTACTTGGGCGCGCTTAGGAAGTTCAATCAAAGTTTGCATCGTGCAGGGCTCAAAATAGTGTTTTGCGATCCGATACGAGTAGTTGAACGCAAAGCTTGCTTTGATGCAACCGCGAAATTAGGTTGAAATTGATGATCCGATTCACGGGACGAAGCAAAGTGGTTTTTCGAATTGGGATCCTGCTGATTGAAGCGATTGTTCGCGATTCGCCACAGTGAGGTAGCTGGTTTCGTGAGAAACCGGCCCCAGTCTGGTAGCTGGTTTCGTGAGAAACCGGACCCAGTCTGGTAGCTGGTTTCGTGAGAAACCGGACGTCGTAGAAAGGTCAGCAATGCGCTCCGGTTTCTCACGAAACCAGCTACATTTGCACGCCAAATTGCCTAGCAAATGTTTGACATTTCAAATCCGCGGTTTTTCGACCCTCAAAAGTCGCAGAAATTACTCAGCGTGATAGCCTCGCCACATCCAGACGAGGGTATCGGCCAGTGTGTGCTCGAAAACTTTTCCATCGCAATGGCGGGTAGCTCGACTGTAAACGTAGCGATAGTCGTAACCCTTCGCCTTTAGCGCTTCAGCGGTCCGTTCGTTCGCCATCACCCAGTTGTGATAGGTCTCTTCCGGATCTTTAGCACGATTGTCATTCTCGGAAACGTGCGTGAAGATGCGAAGCGGTTTCTTTTCGGCGTTCTCAATGAGCTTCTTTCCCGAGTGATATTCCCAGGCCCCGAGTGGATAAGTCGCTTCTTCAGCGGCGTCTTCATCTTGCTGATCAACGAACGTACCAGAGTATGTGATCAAGCGGCGGAAGAGATCAGGACGAAACCATCCCATCGTCAAAGCTGCCGCGCCACCGGAACTGCAACCCATGACCGCTTTGCCCCAAGGATTCTTAGTGAACTTGATTTTGGGATAAGCGGCTTTGATTTGTGCATCATTCAGTACAGCAGGGAGAACTTCGTCGTTAATAAAACGTGCCAAGCGATCGGACATCGTGTCATATTCAAGTCCACGTTGACTACCGTAACTGTCGTTGCCACCATTCTCAACTGAGATGACGACGAACGCTGGTAGCTTGCGATTCGGATCCGTTGCGATCGTCAAGTTATCAAGTGCGTTCCGAACCAGTTTCAAATTGCTTGGGCCGTCATGCATCACAAGAATCGGAGCTTCAGTGCCGTCCTTGTAAGCTGCAGGAACGTAAACAAAGATCTTCCGCTCGACTCGCACTGGCTTCTTGGGGTCAAGCGTTGAGTCATCACCACGAAAAATCTTGCTGTCCGCTAGCCGCATCGAAAATTCGAATGACTTGCCTTTCAGGTTTCCTTTGTCGGTCAAGTCCGGATCGATTTTGTAGTCGGGGCCTACTTCGATGTTTCCATTGCCTTCAGCGCCGGGTTTCTCAGTGTAAGCCTCTTGTGCGAAGAGAGTGTTCACTGAGAGGCTGAGCGTCAGACCGATCAGCGCACTGGTTAACCAACTGCGAGTTAATACGCAAAATTTGAGTTTCAACATAGCGTCCGCCATTCAGATCAAGAAAGGGTGGTGGAGTTGTGGTGCGATCGCTACAGGTTAATCTCTACTCCATTCGTTGTCCGCAGGAGTTGTTAGAAGTAGATGTGTTTTTTTGCGAGTTAACCGGACGCTGTCAGCGTCGGTCTGGATCTCCTTACGCTTAAGGCAACGCTGTGAAGCATTTTTTCTTAGTGGGGTAGCTGGTTTCGTGAGAAACCGGATGCAATAGAAAGGTCACAGGTGCGCCCGGTTTCTCACGAAACCAGCTACATACGCACACTAAAATGCTTCACAGGGTTGCACTAAGGTTTTTTTTGAACGGCCGGAGTTGAAATGAAAGGACAATTGCTCCACATCCAAACGCGGCTGCAACTAGTCCGGCGACGGCAAAGCCAGTCAGCGGTCCACCCGGGAATTCTTCGCCAACAATCGAACCCGTAACAAGCGGCCCGACCGCGGTTGCGAAATGCGAAACCGCTGTGTTCAAATTCATAAACGCCCCTCGCATCGCTGGATCGGAAGCTCGCAACATCATCGTTTGAGCCGGGATGATCCGACCGCTGGCTAGGACCATAAAGCAACTGGTCGTTAGCGCCGCGCTAAGCAGCGGCACGGGAGGCAAATTGGTAATCACCAAGGTCATTAGAACTGCGCCTGCAGCGCACAAGAAGAAAACCGGCATCGCTCCAACTCGATCTGTCGCCCAGCCAACGATGTTCATCGAGACCAGAGTGCAAATGCCAGCGATCGAATAGATAATCGGCAGATCACTGGCCGACCGACCACAATTGGCTTGAAGATAAGGTGCAATATAAGGAACAATGATGAACGTTCCCATGATGGTCGCCAGCATGAACAAAAACGACCACAGATGATTCGGATGCCGGACCACGGTCGCGAACTGAACAAACGGACTGACTGCAACAGCTGCACGATGGCTGGTTAACGAAGGTAAGTAAATTGCAGCCAAGAAAAAAACGCAGACGGCTAAAACACCGATCGCAATAAAGGGAGCGTTCCAGTTGCCATAATAAATTGCTAACGACAAACCAATAGGCAGACCGATGGTTGACGCCACTGCGAACGAACTAGTCACTGCTCCGATCGCTTTGCCTCGCTGACGATCAGGAAAAACATCACCAATAACGGCCATGACACTCGACGCCGCCAACCCACCGAAAATGCCCGTCAAACAGCGTGCGATCAGCAAGTGGGTGTAGTCAGGCGCCAAGCCACAATAAAACGTCGCGAGCGTAAATCCACCAAACGCCCCCACTAGCACCTTCTTTCGATCAAACAAGTCGACCACCGCTGAGCTCGCAATGCCAGTGATCATTGCAGCGATGCCGTACGCCGAAACAACTACGCCGAATTGCCGTGGAGTAATGTGCAATTGCTGTCTCAGCTGATCACCAAGGGGCATGACAATCACAAAGTCGAGGATATGCGTGAAATAAACTGCCGCTAGCACTAGCAACAGTCCCCATTGTTGACCAGTAAACCCAGACCGCACAGGAGTTGGAAGAGCTTGCGATGCGACCTCATTCGCTCCAACCACCTTGGGCACTTCTTCCATGGATGCACTTCCCTGATTCGCGCTTTGTATGAACTGTTTGTAGAACAACTCTACAACCAGTTACCTTAGAGCCTAATCTTTCGCCAGAAGTTCACCAGCGGGCTGTTGCTTTGTTCAACCGGACAAATAACTTACTGTTACGAGTTAACGAAACGAAATTCAATAAGGTAGCTGGTTTCGTGAGAAATCGGATGCACTAGAAAGGTCATCGTTGCAACCGGTTTTTCACGAAACCAGCTACTACAAACGCAATGCCTTTACAGTCGCACCCAATCCTTGGCACGGCTGAGGTGAGTGGCCGGAGCGCCCATTTTTGCTTTGGCGACATGGGGCATCCATATCGCGCGTTCGACTAGATCGATTAACGCGTGCGGGTCGATGGGTTGCAATAAACTGAAAACACCACCGTGGGCGTGAAGTCGAGTGGACCATTCGGCCGTTAGTTGCGGGACAAGAAAAATGACCGGGACATCGCGCGTTTTTTCGACCGAGCGGAGTCGCTGAGCGAATTCACAGCCGCTCTTAAGGTCGTCGATCGCGAGCACGATCAAGTCCAAATCGTTGCATTCGATCGCTTTCATAGCCACTTCTTCAGTTCTCGCGAGGAGGGCCCGATGGCCCTGCATATCTAAGACCGACGCCATCGCGGTCAGCATCAGCGGATCGCGATCGACGACAAGAATGGACGTCGAGGATTCGTCAATGCGGCGGATTTCCATGACTTTTCTCACGATTGTGCGTTCAATTTTCGGAATTCGGAAGCAAAACCGTTAGGCGTACCAAATTTGACCCCTAAATGGAAGTTGAATCGTCCGGCAGATGGCAAAAACGCGATGCTGGGTTTGTTTGTGGCTGGTTTTGTAAAAAACCGGACGGGAATGCAGTTTGTTCTTCCCACCCGGTTTCTCACGAAACCAGCTACGATATTGAACGCGGGGTGGCATATTACCGCTCTTGGCGAATTCGTTTCCTTTAGGCTTGGCTAAAGAGAATCGGCGGACAATAATGAGGTCCTTGCCGAACCGAAATGGCTTATGCTATCCCCGCTTACGCCTCCCGGTTCAAGGCTCGTCGAACTACTCGACGCGGCGTCATTCCCACCGACTCCCAACCGACTCTTGGTAATATGAATTCATACGCGCGACTCGGAACGTTAGGTATTCTTGCAATCGTAGCATTACGAATTTGCATTGGCTGGCACTTCTACATGGAGGGAGCCACCAAAGTCCGAGGAAACGACTTTTCCTCAGTCGGATTTCTCAACGCTGCCAAAGGCCCGCTCGCCGATAAATTCCAGTCTCTTATCTGGGACCATGATGGCAAGATTCGCCTAGACCAAAAGAGAGTTTTGGAGATTTTCAAAGCCGGTGCTGAGGATGCTTCTAAGCACTTTGCCTTTACCGAGGAGCAAACCAAGGAGCTCGCAAAGGTCTCCAAGCAATTCAGTGACAAACTGAACGATGAAGTTTACAAACCGGCCGCCGATGACATTATCAAGTACACCAAAGGCCAAGAACGCATTGCCAAAATGGAAGGCGCAGGACTTTACCACTTGGAGAGCATGCAGGGGCAGAAGGATAAAATCAAAAGCGAGTTGGCGACCAGTGTAAAACCAACCTTGACCAAAGTCGAAGAAGTTTGGAATCAGTACGAAAATCGACTCAATGCCATCGCCAACCCAACTCAGTTGGAGGCCGTTGGTCGCTACCGGTTGGCAAAGCCAGGCGAAGGCCCGCTTTCGACCGCCGCAGTCGACAACATCATCCCAATTTTTGATATGGTGATCGGAATCCTTCTAATCATCGGTTTGCTGACTCCAGTGGCCTCGATCTTAGCAGCCTTGTTTTTGCTAAGTGTCGTACTCACTCAGATGCCAGGTTACCCAGGCGCGGCGCCGACTTACTTCCAAGCTGTCGAAGCGATCGCGCTGGTGGTTTTGGCCGCAACCGACGCCGGACGCTACGCCGGATTGGATTTTATCCCTTGGGCATGGTGGAACCGAGCCAAGCGTCGCGAGACCCGAGTATCGACCAACGTTGCCGCGACGCGATAATAGTATACTGGGTGTTCATTCTTCTACCTCACAACTGCCCAAAACCTTCAAAGTCATTTCAGCTAATACATAGGGTTCCGTCATGCAAACGCTCACTGCAGAACAAAAGCAAGTTGGCCAAGACAATTACTACGAAGCTGTCGGCGTTACACGTCGCGACTTCATCAAAGGCGTTGTTAGCACAGGTGCGGTAACCGGCGCCGGTCTGGGCGCGATGTACTTCGGTTACGGAGCGATGAACAAGCAAGTTCGAGTCGGCATTATCGGTGTCGGCGACGAAGGCAATGTGCTCATCGGCGGCTGCACACCAGAGTATGTCCAAGTCAAAGCGATCGCCGATATCCGACCCAGCAGCATCCATCGCGCGTTTCATGGCGACTGGTCCAGCGACGCAGCTCTGGCCGCTCGTCCTGGATTGATCAAGCAATATGGCTACGCGTCCGAAGATCAAGCTCGGAAAGAAATCAAAGTCTACGACAATACCAACGGCGGAATCCAGGCCCTCCTCGACGACCCAGATATCGAAGCGGTGATTATTGCCTTGCCGCTGTTCCTGCATGCACCGATTGCCATTCAAGCGATGATGCGTGGCAAGCACGTTCTGACAGAAAAACTGATGGCCCATAACGTCGGCCAGTGCAAAGCGATGGCTCGATTTGCGAAAGAAACCGGTTTGCATTGCGCTACCGGCCATCAACGCCACTACAGCGTTCTGTATGACAACGCGGTTCACCTGCTGCGTTATGGTCTACTGGGCCAGTTGCACCATGTTCGCGCCCAGTGGCATCGCGGAAACTTGCCCGGCAAAGATAGTTGGCAAATGCCATTGCCTGGCGGAGAAGTGCTGACCGTCGGCGGCAAAGGCAAGAAGACGAACAAAATCGCCGATCAGTTGAAGGAATTCAAAAACGAACTGGACAAGAGCACCGATAAGCTCGAAACAGAGCAACTCGTGAAGAAGATCGCACAGTGGGAAGCTTGGGAAGCGGACGCAAAGATCGACGCCAAGGCTCACGGTTACGAAGACAAGCAACTTAAGGATCGTGTCCGCAGTGCGATGGAAGAACTATGCCGCTGGCGTCTGTGGGAACGAACCGGTGGTGGTTTGATGGCCGAACTTGGCAGCCATCAACTCGACGCTTCGACTATTTTCTGCTCCGCGCTACGCAAAGATGGATCGAAGGCTCACCCGCTCAGTGTTCATGCGGTTGGCGGTCGCCATATTTTCCCAATGGACCGCGAAGCTGAAGATCACGTTTACTGCATGTTTGAATTTCCTGGCCCCGAATACGAAGCTGACTTCGACAAGGGATACTCTAAAGGCGAACCCGTACCTGCCTACGAACAGGATCCGAATAAGAAAATTGTGGTTACTTATTCATCGATCAACGGCAACGGTTTCGGTGGCTATGGCGAAGTAGTGATGGGTACCAAGGGTACCATCGTGCTCGACAAAGAAGCTGAAATTCTGCTTTACAAGGACGCCGACACAGCTTCCAAGGTCGGCGTTAAAGCGGACAAGGGCAAGTACACGCTCGACACCCAAGCTAGCGGTAACTATGCCGCTGCCACAAATGCCAAAGCAGCTGCAAGCGGTCCGGTAAGTCGCGGGTATACTGAAGAGATCGAACACTGGGCGTGGTGTATCGCCAACCCAGCTCCTGAGAACAAACCGCGTTGCTACCCCGAAGTTGCTATGGCTGATGCAATCATTGCGCTCACCACCAACGTCGCCATGGCCAACGGTGCCAAGGGCCAACCTGGATACATCAAGTTCGATGAGAGCTGGTTCGATCGCGACTCCGATGCAACTCCTGACGATAGCAACCCAGTTTCCGAGTTGGAACGCATGAAGTCTTGGAAGATCGTTTAGTCAGATTGCCCTAAAAGCCGCGTAGGTTGCCCCGAAAGGCGCAACAGTTGTATTTGCCTGAAAAGCCCCGACAGGTTAGCCCCGGGGCAGAGCGTAGCGGCGCCCTGGGAAATGCAATAAGTGGATCACCAGCCATGCAAGGCAACGCCGTGAAGCATTTTGGCGAGCACTTGTAGCTGGTTTCGTGAGAAAACAGGCGCACTGGTGACCTTTCTACTGCATCCGGTTTCTCACGAAACCAGCTACCCTTCTAAGAAAAATGCTTCACAGCGTTGCCTGTGTCTCTCGCCAAGCGCAATCGACCGACTAACTTTCCGTCCAAGCGGATCGTTAACTTGTGCGACCACGCCCAACCACCCACAGTCAGCCTCAGCATGTTTCGGCGAAGCGTCAGGCATTGGCGAAGCGACAGGCATTGTTGTGCACTCGCTTCGCTTCCTTCGCACGCTGATAAATCTGGATTGCTCATGAATTCTTTATGACCGTCGAGCTGAGCAAATTCCGACTGGTTACTCAGCGACCATCAAACTGTTATTGACTAAAGTGTTGTAGAATAACACCTTGCACGCATGTGCGTTCTGCTTTGTTTGGTCGGGTAACAATCCGACATTAACTCAACGCTTCTGGGACATGTCATGAACAATCGCCGTCAGTTCATTCGCGACCTTGCCTTGACTTCATCGGCTGCCACATTTATGCCCAAGGCATTTGGTGGCGCTATCTCTCGTGATACAGCGAATGCAGTCTCTTTTTTCATCGTTGGGGATACGCACTACTGTGCAGATGCAGCAGACACTTCAAAGATGAATGAAAATTCGGCCCGATACAATTCGAGCCTCGTCAATCAACTAAATCAACTCGCCGGGTCGGCTTTTCCCGCTGAAATTGGCGGTGGCAATGTGGCGCAGCCACTGGGCGTGATTCATGTCGGTGACATCGTCGACAACGCGGACAAAGGGCCTACAAAATACAATATGGCAGAGACTGAAACGGCGGCTTTTGTCGCTGACTGGGGACTAGACGGCCAGGAAGGTAAACTTCGCTGGCCTGTTCGCGAAGTCTACGGCAATCACGACAGTCCACATGGCGATGGACCCGTCATCAGTCTTATCAAAGAACGTAACAAAGTTCGCAAAGGAGTCGTCAATGTCTCCGACAACGGAGTCCATTACTCTTGGGATTGGGGCAATGTGCACTTTGTGTCTCTCGGAATCGTTGTTGGCGATGCACCCGAAGTAACTCGCAAACGACGATACGCACCCTTAGGCAGCCTACCTTTCTTGCGTCAAGATTTGGCCTCGAATGTAGGAACGAGCGGCCGACCAGTCGTACTGGTTCATCACGTCGATCTACATCGCTATTCAGTAGCTGTACCTGATGACAAAGTAATCAACAACGAATGGGATTACGGAGACGCGTTTGCATTCTATGAAACCTTAAAACCCTATCACGTGATCGCAACTCTTTGCGGCCACACACATAGTCGCAAGATTGCGCGCTGGAATGGCACGAAGGATGATCGAGTTACCGACGGGATTGCTTTTCTGAATACCGACAACGGCGCTCACTTTGCCAAGCCTGACCAAGCCATCCTGCACGTTGAGATCGACACGAAGGAAATGCGAGTCCGGGAATTCAGTACGTTTGATGGCTGGAATACCGGAGTTTGGAATACCCAAATGTGGAAAATGGCTGTGTGATAGCTGTGGCAGGTGCTGCCAGCATCTGCAATGACGCTAGTGCCAACAGTCTTAAGTTCCTTCCGCTTGCTTGAAGCATACTGAGCCTGAGGCGCTAGCCGATTTCCAGGGGCGTGGCTCGGCTGGCGCCTCAGGCTCAATAGAAATTGAAATAAACACCGGAAGGAACTTCCGGTGTTTAGCACTAGCAGCTCCAGCCATGATTTAGCCCGAGTCGAGCACCAAAGTTAGTAAGAGATTCACCATGTCCAACATTCATATTGCTCTGCGTTTAGTCTCTTTGCAATTACTCGCAACGCTTGTCCTCCATTCGACTTCCCACGCCCAGCAAGCCCACGCGGACGCCGCCCCCAACTCACGCGGCCTGCACGCCGGCGCAGCCGCTGTAGACATTTCTCCAACTAGTTTTCCTGTTCGAGTCGCCGGCGGTTTCCTCGAAGGCAATGCAACAAAACTGAACGACCCGCTCTTCGCTCGCGCCATCATAATCGATGACGGCGCAAACAAAATTGCGATGGTTATCGTTGATACTTGCATGATGACTCAAACACTCATCGACGAAGCAAAACATACGGCAAGTCTCACCACACGCATTCCAGTTGACCACATCATGGTCTCGGCAACGCATACCCATTCGGCCCCCGCAGCGATGGCTTGCCTGGGCACTCGCCAAGAGAAAGCGTATGCGGCTTGGTTGCCGGGAAAGATTGCGGAAGCGATTGTTAACGCGAACGGAAAGTTACAGCCAGCACGAATCGGTTGGGCATCGATCGACGATTGGGAACACACGCATAATCGACGCTGGATTCGGAAGCCTGAGAGCAAAATAGTTGATCCGTTTGGCGATGCCACCGGCCTTGCTCACATGCATCCAGGCTATTTAAGCCCCACGGTGGTCGGGCCCTCAGGTCCAGTCGATCCATCGCTATCGGTGATCTCATTGCAAACTCGCGAGGGAAAGCCGCTTGCTGTCCTAGCAAACTACTCGCAGCATTACTTCGGTGCCGGTGCTCTCTCATCGGACTACTACGGAATGTTTTGCAAACATATCGCACAAATCGTAGGGGAACCGGGCGATGGCAACGGCTCATTTGTCGCGGCTATATCTCAAGGCACGAGCGGCGATTTGATGTGGATGGACTACGGAGTGGCCGCCAAATCGATTACTTTAGCGCGCTACGCCGAAGAAGTTGCCAAGTACGCTGAAGTAGCCCTAGCAAAAGTTGATTATCACGATGTTGTGCCTGTCAACATCGTAGAAAAGAACATCACACTAAACTATCGCGTGCCGAATGAAAAGCGACTCGAGTGGGCGCGCCCGATCGCGTCAAAGATTGAAGACGAACTGCCCAAAAGCTTGCCGGAAGTCTACGCGATGGAAGCGTTGATTCTTCACGAGCGACAGAAGACGAACGTGAAGTTACAAGCGATTCGGATCGGTGACCTAACCATCGCAACTCTTCCCAACGAAGTTTATGCACTGACCGGTCTCAAGCTTCGTGGTCGCACTCCCACCAATATGCATTTTAACATTGAACTAGCCAACGGAGCCGAAGGGTACATTCCACCGCCTGAACAACATACGCTCGGCGGTTACACCACCTGGCCAGCCAGAACCGCAGGCTTAGAAGTTCAAGCTGAATCAAGAATTGTCGATACGCTGGTCGAAGCTCTTGAACAAGTTACTGGCAAAAAACGTCGTTCGATGCTCGACGTAAATGGACCATATGCAGAGGCAGTACTTGCCGCCAAGCCAGTTTCGTATTTTCGTATGAACGACGAAGATGGCAAAATGGTTCGCAATGCTGTTATCGGTGCCAAACCCGCTAAGCTCAGCCCAGGTTATGCGCTCTATCTGCCCGGCGTGGCGAGCGGAACCGGATCGGGACTCGGAGAACACATTACTGCATCCGAGTTTTCTGGTCCGACGCAGATTAACCGCGCGATTCACTTTGCGGGTGGCGAGATGTCCGCGGAAGCTGACGGCTTGGGGGAAAACTACTCGCTCGCCTTTTGGTTTTGGCTTGGTGAGCGGAGCGGAGCCAGTGAGCGCAGCGGCCAACTGTGTACGGGACTCTCTGACGAAACTATAGTCGCTAAACAGTCTGCCGATCACTCTGTTCAAATCCAGATCGGTGATGCAGTTTCGGCTCAGAAGTGGCGAGCTGATGACTGGAATTTCGCTGTCATTGTACGCGAGAAGGGCAAGTTGCGGATCCACATCAACGGGGTGACATATCCGGCGTTAGAAGCCACTGCGACCGCCACCAACGCTGCTACCAACGCTGCCACTTCTCAGTTCCGATTTGGCACAGGTTTGCAAGGAAAGCTGGACGAAATCGCTATTTTCTACCGTACCTTAAAGTCTGAAGAGATCGCTGGTTTGTGGAATATATCGAAGGTACCTGAGCAGTTTGCACACGAAGAAGCGTTGCGAAAGCGTGCTTTGCTTAAGTCATCGGTTGTAGTGAACCCGCCGCTCGTACTGCCGGCGAATTATTCGACTACTTTGTCGGCTCTCAAACCAACAACTTATAACTCGCTCGAATCGCGGCCAACGGAATTAGATGTTAGTGGCGACGCACAATTTAACTCGAACTCCTTTGCGTCCCTGAACGGTGCTCGAATAAGCGGTCGGGCAAAAGACATCGGAAGCGCTTACAGTGTTTCCATGTGGTTCCGCAACGACCTTCCTGTCAACGCACGACCTGTGACCGCCTATCTGTTCTCAAGAGGTCCCAGTGGAGATGCGCTGGCCCCAGGGGATCATTTGGGAATCGGCGGGACCTATCAGAACAACCTGACTGGCAAGCTGATTTTCTTTAATGGCAACGCAAGCAACCGAGTCGTCGTCGGGCGCACTGCAATCGTGCCGCAAACTTGGAATCAGGTGACAATGGTGCGAGATGGGGCTCGCTTGAAAGTCTTTCTAAATGACGATTCCAAACCAGAGATCGATGCTGAAGTCGCAGTCACTACCGCGGACAGCCAAGAATTTTTCTTCGGTGCACGCAACGATAACTTCGCGCCTCTTCAAGGTAACTTAGGCCCAACAGCGATCTTCGGCCGAGCGATCAACAACGATGAGGTCGTGCGTCTTCACTCGGCTGTCAAGCAACTGGGGGAAACTAAACCAGCCAAACTTGGGACCGAACAAGAAGGCAAGTCACCGAATAGCCAGCCTCTTTCCGTCGAAGAATCGATCGCCAAGATACATGTTCCGAATGGTTATCGCGTTGAAGTCGTCGCCGCCGAACCGGAGACAATCGATCCCGTTGCGTTTGACTGGGATGCTGCCGGCCGTTTGTGGGTTGTAGAAATGTCCGATTACCCTCTCGGGATGGATGGTAAAGGAAAACCAGGTGGTCGAGTTCGTGTACTCGAGGATCGCGATCACGATGGTCGCTTTGAAACCAGTCGCTTGTTTGCCGATGGACTCAGCTTTCCGAACGGCATTCTGACTTGGCGCCAAGGAGTGCTGGTCACAGCCGCTCCGGAAATCCTCTACTTGCGAGATACTGACGGAGATGGCACTGCAGATAAAAGCGAGGTGCTCTTTAGCGGCTTCAATGAAGGTAATCAACAACTCCGCATGAATCACTTGCGCTGGGGACTCGACAACTGGGTCTACTGCGCCAACGGCGGACATCATGCCAATCACGGACTAGAGACCAAAATCACTTCGCATCGCAAAGCTGAATCCATCAAACTCGGCAGCCGAGACTTCCGCTTTCAACCCGATACGGGCGAACTTCAGCTCGAATCCGGTCCATCACAATATGGACGCAATCGCGATGCGTGGGGGCACTGGTTTGGAACACAAAATGCCGCTCCACTCTGGCATTACGTGCTCTCGGATCGTTATCTGGCTCGCAATCCACACGTGCCCACACCAACACCAATTAAACATATCGTTGGCCCTGGCAGTCCGATTGTCTATCCCGCTAGTCAACTTGAAAAGCGTTTTCACAGTTTCGAACAGTCGGGTCGATTTACTTCCGCATGCAGTGGCATGATCTATAACGATGAACTGCTATTCGGTCGCACCTCGATCACACACGCGTTTACTTGCGAACCGTTTCATAATCTCGTTCAACACAATGTGCTCTCCGACGATGGCGTCAGTTTTAAAGCGAGACGTCCGGTGGGTGAAGGGCAAACGGACTTTTTTGCAAGCGAAGATCGATGGTGTCGGCCAGTCATGGTTCGAACGGGACCCGACGGTGGATTGTGGGTCGCGGACATGTATCGCTACATGATTGAGCATCCTGACTGGTTGCCTCCCGAAGGAAAAGCGGAGTTGTTGCCGCACTACCGGCTTGGCGATGATCGCGGTCGTATCTATCGCGTAGTGCCAACTGGCGCAAACATCATGCGGACTGTGACACTTGATGAAGCCAACACTGCACAATTAGTTGCGGCACTTGAATCGTCCAACGACTGGAAACGCGACAAAGCTCATCAAATGCTACTCTGGAACAACGATCGCACCGCAATCCTAATGCTAGAGGAAAAAGCCAGAACGAGTCTATCGCCACAAACTCGACTGCAATCGCTGTGTGTCCTCGATGGACTGAATGCTCTTACTGATAGAATCGTTATCGGCGCGTTGCATGACCTTCATCCGCGCGTTCGCGAGAATGCCATCCGCTTGGCTGAGCGTAGCGAATCAGCCGAAGTTCTCAACGCAGTAGCAAAACTTGCACACGACACCGACGAAAAAGTTTGTCTTCAACTTGCACTTTCGCTTGGGCAATGGCAATCGCCACTCGCTGCTAAAGCTCTGGCAGAACTCGCGGTTCGATTTGCCGATGAGCCCTACGTTGTATCGGCGATCATGAGTTCCGCGTTGTCTAATGGTCAAGAGTTCGTCAAGGCACTGGTGCACTCCGACCCAAAAAAACTCGCTGCATTCCGTGTCCCCCTACTGCGTCAGTCACTCGGATCGAAGGATGTCGCAACCATCGAAGTGCTAATGCAGAGTGTGTTGTCTAGCCCTGAGTCTACTCGGTTGCAGTCGCTCGATGAATTTCTTCTATCCTTGCAGCGCGTTGGAACCGACTTAAGCCAACTTGCGAGTATCAACCCGCAAAACAGCATTACCAAATTTGTAGAACAGTTTGATTCATTGTTAGTGGATGCAGAAAAAACAGCCAAGGATGAGGACCGATCTCCAATCGACAGAGTTGCTGCGGCAAGCCTTCTTTGTCGACCCGCTAGATTCCGCGAGTCTGGTGTCGACCTGCTTTCGCAATGGCTGCAACCACAGACCGACCCACAATTGCAGTCCCAAGCAATCGAAGCCATGGCTCAAAGCGGCATCGATAAAGTCCCAACTGTGCTCGCGAACTCATGGGCACAACTTAGTCCAGAACTTCGTGGTCGTGCTCTCGACGCATGGCTTTCGAGAGAATCTTGGACGAGCGATTTACTTGACCGACTAGAATCAAACCGCCTTCCAGCTAGAAGCCTCGATTTGACGCAACGAGCACGACTTCTGCAGCACCCCGTCAAGTCGCTCGCGCAGCGCGCGAAGTCAATACTTGAAGTCGCCGGGCAATCGTCTCGCAAGCAGATCGTTGAACAGTACATAGCTGCAGCCAAGCTCTCCGGCGATTTGACCAATGGGCAGTTAATTTATGCAAAATCATGTGCCAATTGCCATCGTCGCGGAAACCAAGGACAAGACGTTGGTCCCAACTTAGCAGCCGTCATTGAACACAGCAATGAGAAACTGATCACCAACATCCTTGATCCGAATGCAGACATCCAGCCAGGCTATCAAGCCTACACTGTCCTGCTCGATACCGGAGAGATCCTCTCAGGGCTCTTGTTCAGCGAGACTGCCAACAGCATCACGATCAAGCAAGCCACTGGAACAACCCGAACGATAGCGCGTGACGAAATAGAGAGACTGCAAAATTCGAACGTTTCTCTTATGCCAGAAGGATTAGAGCTCTCGCTAACTCAACAAGACGTTGCAGACCTACTCGCATTCTTACATTCGTCCATTGCAACTCCATGACGGCAAAACGGAATCGCATTCTGCATTAATGTGGCTGGTTTCGTGAGAAACCGGATGCAGCAGAAAGGTCACTAGTGCGCCCGGTTTCTCACGAAACCAGCTACACTAATTAAAGACCCGTCACCGCGTTGCTTTGATTCCTTATGACCGAGCAATCGTTCGCCAAATGTAGCCAAGGTCTTTCCCAAACGAATAGTTGACAACATAGTCCCTGTTGAGTTCAACTTTCCGGGGCCAAATCACTTCACGATTATATGCCTCGGGATCCGTTTGTTTCGAAAGCAACTCTTCTTCATCGCGGAATTCGAGCGACGCGGGACCGGTTATTCCTGGTCGAATCGATAGCACAACCCGATCATCACCAATCAACTTGTCGGCAAACCCTGGCACGTCCGGTCGAGGCCCCACAAGACTCATGTCACCAACCAGCACGTTCCACAACTGCGGTAACTCATCCATCTTTGACTTGCGAAGCAACGATCCTACTTGCGTGATTCGCGGATCCTGTCGCGTCGTAACTGTGGTTTGTATGCCAACTCGATTTCGCATCGAACGCAACTTCAACAATTTGAACGTTCGGCCATTCATGCCTACGCGTGTTTGAACAAAAAAGCCATTGGCGCCCGTGCTTAGAGTCGCTGCGACCCAGCCGATCAAAATCACAGGCCACAAAATCAGCAACCCGGCCAACGACAAAAATATATCAAACGCCCTCTTCAAAAATCGGTTCATCGGCGTCAATCCGTTATACATGTGAGGCAGTACCGAATTCGTAGCCCAGCCGCGTCAGTAATTCTCCGGTTAAACCCTGAACCGCCTCCATGTCCTCTTTCGACAATTTCTTCTTCCAGTTGCCAATGCTGCGGTCAGAAACCGCTGACGTGTACTGCTTGGCCTGCTCAGGCGACATATCCACATTCAGGAACTTAGCAATCTCCAAAACCGCTTCTTGAGGAGCGTTAGTAAATCGTTCGTAAGTCAATGTGAGCTGTTGGCTTGCCGGAATCTCGGCCAAGTCCGCCAAAGTACGTGAAACACAAGCGTGCCACTGCATCGCACACGCGACTGGTAGCGAATGGTTCGCGAGCGCCTCTTGCATGCACGTAAACCGCGGCCCCCAAGTGGAAAGCCGCTTGCCGCCTCGCACCAATCGATAAATTCGATTCCCTAGATATTTAGTTGCATAGTAAGGCAAGTCACTAACAGGCACATACTTGGCTTTCTTCGCGATGTATCCCAGGTCAAGCGGTGCCTTCCATCGCTGAGCCGCCGAGACCGCAACATCTCGACCGTCGCGAACAATATGCACAAACCTCGCTTCCGGCAGAACCTCTGCGACGAAGCCACAACGTAACGAGTTGGCACAAGTTTTTTCAACCACAGTCGACAAATTAAAAGCAGTTGCAAGTTGTTCGAACTTGCTGCGAATGAACTGTTTTACCTGCGGCGTTGCCATCGCCCGCGTAAATTCATCGGTGGCAAAACCACGATTCCCATGACGCCAGATGTAATTGATCTCATCACAGGGCCATGTCCCAAACCCGGGAATCTGAACAAGAACATCTCTCAGCATGTTTGTCCCGGACCGCCCCGCACCGATAATGATTATTGGAGGTTGTTTCATAGTAAAAAAATCATTTTCTGTTTTCTGGTAAGACCGGGAACAAACATATTATTATTCCCATTTCTCCCCTTATTCCCATCGCGTCCACACCCACCCCATATCCACCAACAGTCTCTCAATCCTAAAACCCCTCAACCAACCGATCCCACTCTCTCAACAGCACCTCGGGCGTCGCCTTCAATTTCGAATACTCCACACAGCGAATTCGCATCGCCGCCAGTTCTTCAGGCTGCTCGCTCAGTCCTGCAATTGCATGAGCCAGCTTCTCTGGTTCTCCGGGACCAACGACGATTCCAAGCCGCTCTTGCTGAACCGTCCGAGCCAACTCACTTTCCAACTCAACAACTACCGCCAGTGGACTACCCATTGCCAGATACGTCATGGTCTTACTCGGATAGGCGTATTTGATCACCTCCGGTGCCAGACTCACGAGCGCCAGATCTGCTTCAGCGATCATTTGCTTAGCGACCGCAACCGGCTGGTGCGAAACAAAAAACACACTCTTTTCGAGCATCCCTGTCTCTTTCGCTCGCACTTGAAGTGAGGCCTTGGCTGCTCCATCGCCCACAAAGACAAACTCGATATCCGTGCGATCTCGCAGTCGCTCAGCCGCCTTTAGAACTGTGTCCAGTGATTGATAGCGGCCAACGTTCCCAGCAAATAGCACCCTGAATATGCCTGCCATTTTCGGTTGAACTGCAACTGCATTCTTTGGCTCTGCGTAATCCGGTAAGTCAAAATTGTTGATTACATGGATCTTGTTTGACAATCTCGAATCACGAGCGATAAAACTGTCTCGCATATCTTCTGACAAACAAACGATCGCCGATGCACGCAAACATGTGCGAGTGTCCAACCAACACATCAAACGATAGACCAGCCCAGGCTTTAGTTGGTCGGCTACGGTTCCGACTTCGGGCCAGATATCCATCGCGTGATAAATGAACTTCGCACCCATCAGCTTAGCACCCAAGCTCGATGCCATTCCAACCAACACGGGAGGAACCGTCGAACACATCACAACGTCCCACCTGCCTCGCTGGCCAAGAATATGCAGAAACACTTTTATCGCGAACAGAAGGCTGTTAGTCGCTCTAAGTAATCCGCTCCGAGATTTTTCTTTAAGCAACGAACAACGAACGACTTCCAATTCGCCCAGCTTTTCGCGTTTTGGACGCTGCTCATTGTCCACTTCAACTTTATATGAAGGCTGAGTGCTGAATACCTGGACGGTATGCCCCCCCTCAATCCAATGCTCGCCGATTCTCCGCAACATCGAAGCATAAGGAGGTGTGTCAGGCCAAAAGTAGCGATGAATAACTAGAGCACGCATTACTTAGCCATCTTGCGGAAAATAGAACACACTCGTGCTTGCTGCTCGTCACTCATCAACGTTCCACTTGGCAAACAGATTCCATCACGGAAAAATCGCTCTGAAACTGCACCGCCTGCTGTCATGCATCCTGCAAAGGCTGGCTGCATGTGCATTGGCTTCCAAACCGGGCGCGACTCGATATTCTCAGCATCAAGGGCCGCAATAATTTCGTTCGGAGTCGCACCGAACTTATCCGAGTCAACCAAGGCTACGGTCAGCCATCGTGTACTACGACCATAATCGGCTTCTGGCATAAAGGAAACACCATGCAAGCCACCGAGCTCTTCAACATACGCATCAAAAATTGCTCGCTTGCGATTCACTCGTTCGGCCAATACTTCGAGCTGTCCGATCCCGATTCCAGCCAGCACGTTGCTCATGCGATAGTTGTAGCCAACTTCTTCGTGTTCATAGTGCAAAAACGGTTCGCGAGCTTGTGTTGATAGATGCTTACAACGACTAGCAATTTGCTCATCATCCGTCGCTAACATGCCGCCGCCGGACGTTGTAATGATCTTGTTTCCATTGAAGGAGAAAATCGCCGCCCGTCCACGCTTGCCAGCCGACTCGCCGCAGTAGGTAGCCCCAAGGGCTTCCGCAGAATCGACTACGACCGGAATGCCTTCTGGATCACAAATGGCCCGCAGCGCATCGACATCTGAACTTTGCCCATAGAGATCTGTCGGTACCACAACTGCTGGCAAGTGCCCCTTGGCCTTCAGTTGCTTGATGGCCTCTGCCACCAAGTTAGGATCCATGGTCCAAGTCTTGACATCGCAGTCTATAAAAACCGGCTTCGCATCCAAGAATGTAATCGGACTGACGCTTCCAATGAAAGTCAATGTAGAAGCCAAAACATAGTCGCCTGCTTTCACACCCAAAGTCCGCAAAACCAAGTGCATCGCTGCGGTCCCGCTTGCAACCGCGACACAATGCTTCATGCCAGTCAATTTGCTGAAGGCTTGTTCGAACTGAGCAAGCTGTGGCCCAGTCGGAGCAATGTAGTTGCTCTTAAAAGCCTGCATGACGTAGTCAATCTCCGTGCCGCCCATATGCGGAGGCGACAAAAAGATCCGTTCGTTTACTTGAGTTTTGTCAGTCATACGAAATAAAAGCTTTCAAGTACCCAGTGATGCAGAACCAACCTATTTACTCAACTACAACTGAACGATTGGTTCAATACCCTGCCATCGATGCGCCAACTTGGTAGTCCCCAGAATCAGCCGCACGACGCGCTGTGAACAATTGGTAACTTTATAATCTGCCGGGCAAGGAGGCATGAGCCCGGCTTTAAATTCATCCGCGGCTAGTTGGACACAGTCGACAATCCGTTCTGCATTGGTTCCAGAAATAATGATACTACCGGTATCCAGTGCTTCAGGTCGTTCCAGCGCATTGCGAATCGTGATCGCCGGAAAGCGTAGCATGGAGGACTCTTCACTGATCGTTCCACTATCGGATACCGTACAGAATGAGGTTTTCTGCAGATAGTTGTAGTCGCAAAAACCAAACGGTTTCAGAAACTGAATTTTATCATCCAGGCTTCGTTGCTCCAGCGATTCAATTCGCTTGCGAGTCCGCGGATGCGTCGAGACTATGATTGGGAAACCAAACCTTTCAGCCAACATGTCTAAAGCTCGAAGCAGTTCCTTTAACACGATAGGTGAATCCACGTTTTCTTCGCGGTGCATGCTAACGATAATAAATTCACGTTCACGCAGTCCGAGTTGACTTAGAATCGTCGATGCATCAATCTTGGCCGCGTGCTGATCCAGCACTTCTCGCATCGGTGATCCGGTGTGATAAATCCGGCGATGCGGAATGCCTTCCGACAACAAATGTCGCCGTGCATGCTCAGTGTAAACGAGATTAAAATCGCTGATATGATCGATGATACGACGGTTTGTTTCCTCGGGAACATTGAAATCAAAGCATCGATTGCCCGCTTCCATGTGATACAACGGTATTTTTAAACGACGGACCATAATCCCTGCCATGGCGCTGTTCGTGTCACCGAGAATGACCACTGCGTCCGGCTTCTCGGCTCGCAACACCTTCTCACTCTCGAGCAGAGTTCCAGCAAGGACGGCACCTAGTGACGAAGTATCCACACCCAAGTAGAAGTCCGGACTGCGAATCCCCAGTTCATCAAAGAAAATCTGGTTCAGCTCGTAGTCGTAGTTCTGCCCCGTATGCACGATCTTGTGGTCAGTCGATGCATCGAGGGCTTTCATCACGGCAGACAAACGAATGATCTCGGGACGAGTCCCAAGTATTGTCATGACCTTCAGACGCGATTCACTCATAGTTAAGCTACAACCTCATCAACATCACAAAAATAAGTGTCGGAATCTTGAGGATCAAAATGCTCGCCAGCCCAAAACATGGTTAACAGTGGTCCGTTGCCAACGTTCTTGATGTTATGAGTGTGAAGGATCGGAATATCAATCGCCTGAGGTGCGACTCCATTGACTCGATAAATATGCGTCTCAGACGTCAACATCCGCCGAACTTTGATCTCAGCTTCGCCATCGATCACCACAAAACGCTCGACTTTACGCGTATGAAAGTGGTTTCCACGTGTGATACCTGGATGGGTCGTCGACAAAAAAACTTGTCCGCAACCATCCGAGCGAATCGATTCAAAAAGACTGCCGCGATTGTCGGTGTGCAGATTTAGGTCGTGTGCGCGCTGTTCATGCGAGCAATAGGAGCGATACGTGTTGAACAGCCGCAAGTCGAGCGTCTCAGACAACTGAGGAATGACTCCGATGCGGTAACGTTCTACCAATCTCTGAAGGCGTGCGAGTAATCCGGTCACCGAGATGGGCGTCCCTTGGGGCCGCTCAGTCCCAAACGTGCGTTTCCCAATATGTTGCCAAATGAGGGACGCAACATCCTGTGCGTGCAGCAGCGATAGCTGCCCATCGCTTTTTATTTCGGGCGTTAAACCCTGGGACAGTTGATAAGCGAAAGTTGATACAACTGAGTTGTAGAAGGGCTTGCCATGTTCACCGAAAATATGCGGCAAAATCAGGTTGCAATACAGAGCCCCTGATTCGTTTGCCCATGCCCCGAGATGCTCGTGAGCCGTACGCTTTGAAATCCCGTAGCTTGACTGCCCATCGGCGTGCGTTGACGAGCTGAACAGTACATGCGGCTTCGCTTGACGGGCCATGCACGCAGCGATCAACTTATCCGCTAGCGCAACATTCGTCTTCGCAACTTCTTGCTCATCACCACGATTCATGCCAGCCAAATGCACAACAACGTCGGCGTTATTCACTGCCTCCGCCAAATAACCCGAGTCGTTGAACTGAGCACGATTGCACGCGACGACTTTGACCTCTTTCAATGTTGAAAGAAAACAGCGCAGATGCCAACCCAGCAAGCCGTCACTACCCGTTACCAATATCGAAGTCATTTGGCGATCAATCCTGCGTTATTTGCGAGCGAGCTGCGATGAATGCTGAGCCAACTCGTCTTGCACTTCAGGTAAACTCAAAAGCAACTCTTTGACTTCCGGTATGGTCAGTTGGGCGGTCGAATCTGAGTCGTAATCGCGAATCTCAGATTCCATCCGATCGCCTTCGGTAAAGTACTTGGAATAGTTCAAGTCGCGATCATCCATTTGAATACGTAAGAAATCGCCCATATCCTGAGCGCGACGTATCTCTTGAATGCTGGCGAGCGTCTCGTGCAGCTTCTCTCCGTGCCGAATTCCAATCGATTTAACCTCGCAATCGCTCTTGAAAAGTTCTAGTAGAGCCTTGGCTAGATCGCCTACCGTACACGCAGGCGCTTTTTTGATAAAGATATCGCCTTGTCGACCATGTTCAAAGGCAAACTCCACCAACTGCACTGAGTCGCGCAGCGGCAACATAAAGCGAGTCATGTTTGGATCGGTGATCGTAATCGGAGAACAGTCTTTGATCTGCTGCACAAACAAGGGGATCACCGAACCTCGCGAGTACATCACATTGCCGTAACGCACCGAACAGACACGTGTGTCGTTGTCACTCAACCGGCGAGCGATCGATTGGGCGGTCTTTTCCATGAGAGCTTTCGTCATCCCCATCGCATTCACCGGGTAGACGGCTTTGTCTGTACCCAAGCAAACTACACACTCGACGTTGGCTTTCACCGCCGACTCGATCACGTTGTGACTGCCGAGGATGTTGGTTTGAACAGCTTCGATCGGAAAAAACTCGCAAGAGGGGACTTGCTTGAGTGCCGCCGCATGAAACACCAGATCGACCCCGTCCATCGCTGCATCGACACTCGCTCTGTTCCGCACATCGCCGATATAGAAGCGAACGCGATTGTCGCCCATGCGAACTCGCATTTCTTCTTGTTTCCACTCATCGCGACTAAACACACGGATCTGTTCGTAGCCGCGCTCCAGCAGTTTGTTCACCATAGTCTTGCCGAATGAACCAGTTCCACCGGTTACGAGGACTGTCTTGCCAGCCGGAGAGAGCCTCGTCGCTTGTTCGTATTTGGGCATAAACTAAATCTTTCTAATCGCTTCTACAAATTTTACCAAAGCACTTTCGGGCGCAGTCACTGAACATGATGGCTGAGCGCATGTGGTGCAACAACCTGTACTTCTTAATTGTTATGTCAAACCACAGTAGCCTGCGTTTATGGAAGGGGTTAATCAGGTTATATCGCCGCAAAAATCACCAAGTCACCGACCTTCGGCAACCCGCCGGCACACATCGAAGATCCGCTGTGCGTTGCGCTGCCAACTAAATTCCAAGACCCTTTTCAGCCCGATGTCGACCTTTTTGCTTCGCAGGGCTTTATCGTTCCAAAACTGATTAACAGCCGTCGCTAGTTGATTGCAATCTCGTGGCGGGACAAGGATTGCAGCTGCACCACAAACCTCAGAAATCGCTGTCCCGTCACAAGCAACAACCGGGCATTTTCGTGCCATCGCCTCCAGCGGAGGATTTCCAAACGCTTCAATTGAACTGGGGAAAAGTAGACAAAGCGAACTCCTCAGCAGTCCATCGAGTTCCGGTTCCGACAAAAAACCAAGCCACGAAATGCTCTCCGCAACACCCAGGTCGGCCGCCAGTTTTTTTTCAGAGTTGTAACTTCCTTTACCGGCGACCTTGAGCCGCCAATTCACATCTGGGGCAAGGACCGTCAATTGCTTCAGCGACTTAATCAGCAAGTCATTCTCTTTGTGCGGATTAGGCGATGTGACCGCAGCAATATGTGGCACGGCGACCGACGAGGATTCAATGGAGGATAGTGCATCGAGAGCTCGCTTGGACAGACCATTGTGGACCACTGAGTTGCGACTTGCTGAATCAGGCACACTGCGCTCAGCCAGCTTTTGCAAATAAGCTGAGACAAAAATATTCGCCTTCGATTTTCTGAGAGCTTTTCTCGCAGCAAAAGCCCATGCCTTGTAACGTAACGCGGAAACGAACCCCTCACTTTTCCACTTTTGCAAGAAACTATTCGGAAGGAACCACAGAACGTTTTGATGATGCACAACTTGCGGAACAGCAGTTCGTCCAACCATACTGTTGGTCGTAAGTATCACGTCTGCACCCGATTGTTCTATCTTTTGGCCTAACACCGTTTGACGTCGCAAGAACACCTTTTGTCCTCCTGAATCCAAAGCAAAAGGAACAACTTTGTGATTGCCTTCAAGGCTTGTAAGTTCCTGCAAGACTTCTGATCGAGAGACGTACACAGTGCAATCGACAGCCGTTGAACTATCACGCCAAGATTCAAGTACGTTCACGAGCCCAGTTAAGCCGCCGCCTCTCGCAAGCATTGTGCCATCAATCGCTATTCGTATCAACGTTTCACCTAGATCTCAAACAGGCTAGTGTTTCAAAACAATTCAACTTTCGGGTTAGTCAAATAACCTAAGGCAGGACTGCCGCATCAGTGAGCCGTCGGCGCTAGCCGCGGGTGAACGGAGTAGCTGTCGTTCATGACTAGTAGTTCATCCAATACTAATTCCCTTAATGTTAATTGCCGGGGATAGGGTAGGCGTTCATGCGTGTAAGTCATCCGCTTCGTTCACCCGCAGCTAGCGCCGTCGGCTCACAGTCCCCTAGTCGAGGAACGTCGCAGAAGCAATTTCTATTTGCGCCAGTTGACTGCTACGCGCGTCCTGCCGACAAGACGACCGAGGTCCGATTGGCGACCAACTCTTTTACAGTTTCCAAGCTCCACAATGCCATCACCTTTGGCACTCTTTGTCCCACGAAATCCGTCAGCTCGGAAATCGGCTTAGGAAAGTTGAAAGGGGCTTGGCATAAGTTCAAAAGCCGATGTTGACCGGAGATAATATCCCGATTCTTGTCAACTTTAGGCATGTTGGTGACCATGAAGTACGGAATGCTTGAGCGACTAAAGTTCTCGAGAACCGCCCAGATGTCGTTATAACTAAGATGAAAAAGGCAATCGCGACAAAAGAGCATGTCTACAGCGGGAAACTCATCCGAAATGAGATTGAATTGCCTGAAACTCCGTCGTTCTCCCGCGTACTTCTTCTGATTATCGGCAATCACCGACGCAACGATGTCTCCGCCAATGTAATCAATCGGAGGATTGAAGTGGACATGCCTCATCCAGTTGAAATCGCCACAAGGCACATCAAACAGCACCTTAACACCTAGGCTCGCTACTAACCCGGGAAGCGATTCGCGAATTTTGGAGGTGTTTTCCATGGTCGATCCAGAACCACTTGTGCTTTCTTTGTTTTCCGCCCACCATCCGATGCGATAAATCTCCGTAAAGCGCTCTTCGACGGATAAGTTTCGCAATCTTCGACTTAGAAAAGATGATTTGATTCGTTTGACCAACTGCTTAAACATAGTAATTCACTGTTAGACTTCTTAGTTAAAAATACTCGCGGCAGACGCTGGTAGCGTCTGCCACGTTGATTTACCTTCTCGTTCGAACGGTACACATTGCTACCACGCACGCACTCATGAGCAAGTCCACCATTGCCATCACGACCCCGCCCCCCAAGCAATTGTTCAGTACTTGGAAACCAAGAGGAAACAACGCAAAAAGGTATACGGGGGTTACCACTCCGTCCTCGGTTCGGATCGCTCGAAACAGTTCATAAACAAAACGCAGAAACAGGCCGAACAAGAAACACCCCAGCACGATTCCAACAATGTGAAAGTTCCAAAACATCTCAGCCACCAGACCAGGTGGAACTCCGGAGAACTTCGTGCCATACACCTCCATGCCGATAATTGGTCCAGGCGATACCATCGGCTTGTTCGGCAAAATCTCGCGTGGTATCGGTGCGAGAAGCCAAACATAAATCGTTTCACCATACTTGAGACCAAGTGGATTCGGGACGCTGTGAAGTATGTGCGCGGTTTTAGCAACATTCGGACCATGCCGATTGAGCAGCAAGGGCGTTAGCTTGGTTTTCATTTTCTCAAGGAGTGGAGTCGAATCAGAACGTTCATTTCGAACCGCTGAAATAAACAGAATGACGCCAACAACTCCCACTAACACGGCCAGTGATCGACCACTTACCACCGACCTGCCCGAGTAATACAGCACTCCCATCGCACATAAATAGTTCCAGACAATTTGATCACGAGAACTGGAATAAAATGGCAATGCGCATGACACAAGAAAGAGAAATGCCAACACAACGACTCTAGGACTGCTTAACCGACTGAACCTCTCGCTCCAAGCACTCATCAAAACAAGAAAACAGGTCAGCGAGAGAATCGCCCCTTGCCTCAAGTAACCATACTGCGAAAAGTCCTTTTCATTTTGAACGTCGAGCGTCCGAATGACCGTCCGCTTTCCCGAAATTACCGTCTCATCTGTAGCGCCTCCTGTAAAACGGATGTAAAGCCCCAGTGATGCAATCGAGACCATCGCTAGTAGGCCAATGACCAGATAGGTGCGCGACAGCGAATAATGTCGATCGATCGCAAAAACAGGCACAGGCAGTCGAATACGACTAAAGTAGCCGACGGTGCAGAAAGCTAACCCAAGCAACAAAAGGAAACTCGGATAGACAAAATACTCCGGAGAGTGATTTAAAAGGATATGTTCATCGACATAAGTTGCATCAGGCCAGCGAAGCGACATGCAAATTGCTGGTGTTGTACCACCATAAATGACAACGATGATCACTGAAGTCCAGGTCGAGAACCAGTCATAGGTTTTGATGAACAAGAACGGAAACAAGACGACCAACAGCGATGCCAAGCCGGCTGCCGCGAAAATCGCATCCATGTTGAAGACGGAGTAAATGCCCGTTGCGCTGGTGGCAAGCGCCAGAGCGACAACCGCCGACCGGGTGAACAAACCTACTTTAGTTGTATTATGCATTTGCTCTTCGCACCAACCGATTTATATATGACTCAAAATGGGAAGCCACTCAGTGGGCCAGGTTTGCGATGGCGTAAGTGGAGCGCGACGACTTTTCATCAAAAAATACTCGCTGTGCCTGGTCGGCCATTCAACTTCTACTAAATCTCGTCGCATACAAAAATGGACGACGGTTTCCGTATGAGCTGCATGCGAACCGCGTTCGGCAGATGCACAGCTTTCATACCCCGCGTCCTCGACAGCCCGAGCTACTGCGGGCGAAAAGTGCGAGAACTTTCCTAACGGCCATGCAAAGTGCTTGGCCTGCCCTAACTTGGCGGTAAGTATTTCCCGACTTGTCTGCAGTTCATATTGTGCTTGATCCAAAGTGATGGTCGACATGTTCGGATGCGTAACTGTGTGGCTTCCGACCTCATGTCCCCAGTCAAGCAACTGTGTCAGGTCTTCCCAGTTCATGAATTCAGTTGGCTGTATTCGTAATACATCTCGACAGTAAGCAGGGATTCTCTGCGGATCCAAGTCGATTACCGCTGGCGTGATGAAGAAGCAGCCAAGTACGTTATGGTCGCGTATTAACTTGGCAGCGTCTTTATGGTTCTTCAGTCCGTCATCGAAAGTTACAGTCGCATAGTTGCGATCGATCTTCCCAGTCTTAACTCGATCGACCGCCGCCGAGTAAGCAATGAACTCGTATCGACTCTTGAGCTTTTCAATTAACGCACCAAATGCGGACAGCTTTGCAGTAGGCACCCCATGCAGATTAATGACTTGTACCACTGGACTCGCGTTGTTTGGTTTAAAATCCCCGCGCAGCCAACTGTAAGTTGACAACAAATCCAAAGCCGATCGCCGAACGACACCACGAACACTTCTCCTCCAGTCTCCTGGCGGAAGCGCGAGCTCTTGGACTTGAAAGTCCGGAGGGTTCTTAATTTTCTCGATGGTGTTATTCGACATGACTATTTAACGCAACTTCATGGCGTGCGTGAGCACATTATTGATCCGTGAACGTTCTTGACTGGACATTACCAAAGCATAGACACAAATCGCATAAATCAGCGTCAGTGTGCCAGCATACACAATAATTTGCGGCAAACCTGGTGGTATGAAGCTGCACACACCTGCCGCGGCGACACAGCAAAGAACCGACGCAACAAAAGGGAGTACGAGCGGAGACACAATCGCCCAGACCGATTCTTTGTATTCTCGTGCCACCACAACAGGAATAACAACGAGATGGATGGCAAACAAAACAACCGAGCAAATCCAAGCTGGAATGTAAAACAAAGTCGAGCTATCCATAAACCAGAGAAAGCCAAGTGCGATCGATGCGTTCAGCACTCCGCCGACGATGATAAACCGTGCATAACGATCTACTTTCCCTGCTCCATTCAAAATGGACATCCATCCCTCAGAAAGACTCCTGGAGGCGACGCCAACCGTCAAAATGCGAATCATCGTTGCGATGGAGGGTATGGTTGAGTCTGGAGCCTTCAACCGTCCGCCAACCCAAAGCGTAACGAGCTCTTCGGCGAACAGCATGAGTGAAAACATCATGGGAAAGATCACAACCGCCTGCAAGCTAGTCGAATTGCGAATCAACTGCAACATGTTCGCATGACTTTCACGCTTGGTCACACGCGCTGATACTGCGTCGACTCCAGAGACGACTCCCATAACCAGCTGACGAATATAGTAGGTCGCCTGCGAGGCCAGTCCAAAGACTAACGTACCGACGAGCCCAAAGTAGAGATTCATAAGAAGAGTATCTACTCTTGTGTACAAATTCATTGCGATGGTTGTCACCACGATCCATGCGGCGGATCGCGTAAACTCAGTAATGGATTTACGGCTCGACGTACGCAACGCGATCTGAGCGCGCGGTGTAGACCACAGCGCAAAGTAGGCCGATATCACGCCGATCAGAACTTCGCTTGCGGTCGCAAGGGTGACGTAGCAAACGATCGGTTGTGAAACGCTTCCATTCCACGCGACGCAAAGTGTGAGAATAACTGCGAGCAAATCGCCGGCACGATCGAGCATTAGCCAGAAGTTGTAAGCAACCATTCGCTCGGCAACGACGTACAGGTGGAAAACGGGTGAGAGAACGATCGTGGTGAAGGCACCCACTGCGCTAAACGCGATAAAGTACCGAGCCGCTCCGTGCAACTCGGCAGGGATATTTAGGTACGGGATGAATAAAGTCGAACTGAGAAAGAGAGCTGCGGTTGCAACACCGACAACAAAACTGACTACGAGAGCTGAATTGAAGACGGAGCGAAAGTTGTCGTGCTCTTCATCATGGTAAGCGGCCCCCAGAGCAGGAATGACACCCGCTCGCACAACTTCCTTGAGAAGCAGGGCAATCCCGATGTTGGAGAGCATCAAAGTAATAAATGCAAACGCATCTTCACCCAGCCGAAGCTGCAGGCGAACGACAACCAGCCCAATTACAAAAGTGGTTAACAAACGCAAATAGTTAGACGCGACGCGAGTCCACGCACTACCGGCGCGTTTGGGTTTACTTCCGCTTGAATCGTTACTGTCTTGCATAGCCGTCTATTCCGCGCAACTTTCTACCCAGTTGCGACCCGATTCATAGCCGCAGTGGATCAGAGCATCGCCAAAATGTTTGTCAAAAACCCGAGCTGACTGATGGTTGAAGTGATTTCGCCAATCACCTATGACACCTTTGCGAAGGTAAGAGTTCGAGTTTTCGCTGTTTGGCGTTCGCCCCGCCAGTCTTGCGAATGAAAACCTGTCAATGGAGTCTTGCACTTGTTGTTCATCCGCTGGGAGGCCCGTCATGGTTTCGATGAGCGCAGAGAACGCGGCAACTGGCTCTGATCGTAAGGCTTCGTATCTAAGCAGTTTTAGACCGGGCTGATTGAGCTGGAAGTAAGACGAAACGTGCTTTCCCCAATTGCCATCGCGACAAAGCGGCACCGATGCTTGGCTTTCGATAAACTTGGGAAGATTCACTTGCGCTGGTGCGTTCAGATCGAAGCCCCGGAACACGGCTGAATAGCGATTGAATTTCCCACCTGCCAATAAATCACTGCGCATATGGAAATAGGAGGAGACCATGACATCGCGTCCGTCGCGAATGACATAGACTCCCATCGGAAACTTGTTCGTTGGCATCTCATGTCCATGTACTACAGCTGGGAAACCAATTGGCAATATCGAATGCTGAGGAAATGGAAGTCGAAAATAATCGGCCAGCAACTGACAAACCCATGACGTACCGCTTTTCGGATAACCGAGAACGAACATCAACGGAACCGCTTTTCGAAATCGCTTGCCAAGCCAAAACGTCGCTTGATGCGATAAACTGATCATCCGCCTATAACGCCGTCGTCGCATGGGGAACTCGCCTGTTGCAAGCAGCCGATCCGACACGTTTCGTGTTAGCTCTCGAGTTTCTTCAGTCTTGGACATTTGGTCTAACACTTCAATTACTTTGTGCGAAATAGTTGTCTGATTCACAGTGCTGGAGGTCATCGCATGTGGCGAGAGTTCTTACTTAGTTGGATGTTCCGAAAGATACTTTCTGCAAATTGCATCCCAATCCCAAAAGGGATTTGAAACGTCCAACATCTTTTGCAGTTGTGTGGCATCGGGAGCAAGCTGGTCGATAATTCTTGATAGTGTCGCTCGGCTGGCAGGGATTCGGCGCTGTGCAGCGGGTTTTAACAGTGTCTTTGCAAAAATCTGTCGCACCGAAACAGGCAGCATCCCTCGAAGGCCCGATCTGTAAAATCGCGATGTAATGATCGCGGCCCACAGTTTGTTCGCAACTCTCCGCGATTCTCCCCGATTCGCGCCGTCGGCATCAAGCTGCAAATCGACTGGCGGAACACCAAGAAAATCGCACACGATGTCAGCAACTTTTGCACGATTTCGAACATAATCTTCGAATACGATCACATGAATGTTCTCACGCCCGAAATTCTCTAACCAAGGCGAAAGCTGCATGGCATAGCGACTATAGTTAATCAACTCAGCTCGTTTATCGATCTCCGTGTTAATATCTTCGCCCATCTGCTCGGCTCCGCGCGCATTCATCATATGCTGATGATGACTAAGCAATCTTGCAACCGGTTCTCGAACCATGTAAATGATCTTCGCGTTATCACCGAGCACTTGCATGGCATGTGACGCGACATCGGGATACTCGGGCGATTTGCTGTACTCAGTCGAGATGTCACCGCATACTTGTCCAGGCTTGGCTGCAGCAAAATGTGCTGCGTAGGCCTTTCTACCGGACTCAGAAAGTACCGATGGACTCTTGAGCTGTCCGAGTTCTTTCACCGCAAGGAAGATCTTTCGATTCAGGCTTAGATCTTGATAGAGCGTTGTCGTCGCACATTTCATCGCTCCGATAACAAGAAAATTAGCTACAGTCTCTCGTTGACCTGGAGCAACTTTTCCATTGGTTGAACTCATTTCACGCCTCCCTTCCATCCCAGAGCGCTGCACACTTCGATTGCTAGATCTTTCGAGAGCAGTTGAGCCGATTCTGGTGCCAGGTGACTACCATCTACTGTAACGTACCGTGAGCGATCCATCTCGAGCCATATGCCACCCGCATTGCGAAACAGATCTTTGAATGCTTGCCGGTCAAAGCCGCTGTGTTCGTCTTCAATCGATTGCATCTCGTCTGGTACAGGCGGCTCGAAACCTACGACTGCAATCCCACTCTCGACCAACTCTTGAACTTGCACAACCAAAGCCGAAACGGTAGCCTGCTCGACTTGATTACCATCAAATCGTCTACGGTAAAGCGCAAACGCACCTCCTGGATTTCTAGGAACAAGGTCTGCCTCCAGCCAACCATTCGGATGAAAAGTCTCATAGTTTCCAGCCTTGGTACGCCCTCGAATCAGACTAACAATCTCTCGAATCGCGAATGGCTGGAACTTTCTTTCGAGCAGGACACACCAGCTTGGGAGTTCATAGGGCCGCTTTGTTCCAACTTTTTTCTGTTCGAGAAAGCCATTGTCGTTCAACGATTGAGGCGTGAACGCGTTGGCTGTAATCCCCAGCACCAGTACTTTTTTTGAATCCTCTTTCAAGAGGCTGCGCGCGAATTCCAAGTAGCAGGCTTCAAGGGACGCCGATCGGAAACCAATGTTTACTACGTCGATAGACCCGTCAAAAGCAAGTTGCATATTGGTGGGATCAACTCCCTGAAGAACGCGAGAATCACCCGCGACGACGACATCGCACTTCGATGCCGGGTACATCTTGGTATACCAAAACAGGGACTCTCGGATACCGTGCTGCTTCACAGGTCGTAGAAAGACAATAGCGACAAGCATCGCGAACGCTACACTAACGCAAAAAATGATCCTGCGATCATGATCGCTGCGCACCGGCAAATTTAAGCTATCTGATTTTTCAAAACTGGAAGTAGACAAAGCTCTGTCCGGGTCCGCGAAGGAAAATAGTTGCCACAATTGCCGTTGCTAGTGAGAGAGATCTAGCATAGTTAAACTTGTCCAAATTCTTTGCCAGCAGCTGGTTCATGCCAGTCAAGAAGTAGGCTTCGCGAAGCATAATTAATACAACGAGCACAACTGGAAGCGTTCCAAACTGACTAACCAGATCAATCCCGTCACTTAGCGAAGGTGTACACATCGCATAGAGAATCGTGGACGCTTGCGTCAACGACTCCGCTCGGAACAGTACCCAGGTGAAGCACACGATCACGAACGTGACTACCGCACCAGCGACTTGTCCGAACCATCCGATCTTTCGAAGTTTATCAGCCCAATTCGTCCCCTGCTCAAAGCTCAACAGGGCAGCATGCACGGCGCCCCAAAGGACAAACGTCCACGAAGCTCCATGCCAAAAGCCGCTAATGAGCATGACGATCCACAAGTTTATGTGTGTTCTGAGAACGCCGCGACGATTTCCGCCCAAGGGAAAATAGACGTAGTCTCGGAACCAGGTCGACAACGACATGTGCCATCGCGACCAAAAATCACGAAACCCAACTGCCGTGTAAGGATGATTGAAATTGACTGGGAAACGGTATCCCATCCACTCTCCCAGCCCTCGAGCGATGTCGCTGTACCCAGAAAAATCGCAGTAAATTTGGAAAGCGAACATGATGATAATGCACCACCAAAAACCTGACGAGTGAGCCGCGTTCGATGCAAAGGCACCGTCAACGATTGGTGCAAGGTTGTCAGCGATCACCATTTTTTTGAAGTAACCATGTACCATCCACTGAAATCCACTCCAGCGACCTTCAGGAGACATTTTAGGTGCTGCCGCGAGAGCAGGCAGCATGTCCACCGCTCTTACAATCGGCCCAGCTACTAACTGAGGAAACATCGATACGAATGCAAGATACTCGCCGAGGTTTGTGGCCGGCTTAAGATGCCCGCGATAGACATCAATCGTATAGCTCATCGATTGAAAGGTGTAGAAACTGATGCCGACCGGCAGAATCAAGTGAGCGTAAGGAATGCTACCGGTGAAGCCTAATATCGAGAAACCTGAATTCAGATTCGCAATGAAAAAATCCAGGTACTTAAAAATTGCCAGCACGCCAAGATTGGTAATGAGTGAGCCGCAAAGCATGACTCGGGAGTATTTGGGCCAACGCTGAATGGCTAAAGCGGCCAGGAAATCAAACAAGCCGGTTCCAAGTAAGAGCAGGACGAACCAAACACTCCACCAACCATAAAATATCAGCGAAGCGCCAAAAATCACCCAACAACGCAGCCACTTCACTTGACTGACATATGGCCAAGCGGAGAAGAAGCAAAGGAAAAAGACGACAAATACAAGCGAGTTAAAAAGCACGGTTAAACTCGCCACGCATAGACATCACCTTCGCGTTTTCCCCACTCCTCAGTCCCAGCTCGAGACGGACGAGTTATCCGCGTCCGAAATCCCTGATCATCGAGTAACGCTTTGATCGCATGACATATCGGCACGCCCGTCTCACGCTCACGCGAGTGCCCTTTGACAAAGAGCCGATTGGTTTTCTTCAGGATTTCCGGCATAGTTTTCAGCACAGTTAACTCGGCGCCGTTAATCGCAATTTCGATGTAATCGATGTGGTCGATGTTGTTAGCGGCACAGATACCATCAACAGTGTCGGCTGGAACTTCCTTTCGAAGGTACTCCGATCCTGTCGCGTCAATCTCTAATTGATCGTTATCATTGACGATTGAATCATCGAGCAGACGATGGTTGCCGCTCCACTTCTTTGACACCAAGAATGTCAGCACCCCTTTTCGATCTGCTGCCGCTTGGTGAACTAGTTTGACGTTCTTGATCGCTCTTGAATCGAGCCAGTTTCGCAATCGGCTGACGTTGGTTTCATCCGCTTCAACAACCACTGCTTTCCCGTGTTTGCCAATGGCCTTGGCAATTCGCCGCACTGTTTCTGTTTGCGGCGTTCCTATCTGAACAACTGTATCACCCGGATTGATCATCATCTCTCGGGGCACATTTTGTTTGAATTGCAAAACAAATTCGGCAAGGCGCTGACGCAGACGCACGCCAGGGATAAGTGCGCAAGCAGCTCGGAGAAAGGCAAACCCCCAAGCCCGAACGGATTCGTTGCGACGGTAGGGGTTCGTTATCACCATTTCGGATTCAGGGTCATTCATTGTGCTGCGCTAACTCTGCATTTCATCTTGTTTGGTGGTTCTATTGTCGCACGCTTGTCTCGGGTCGTGGCTGGATCTGTATTAAGCGTGGCTTGAACAATTGGGACAATTCTTCGACACTCAAGGTTTAAGGCAAACGAACTCGATCCAGGCCTGTTGGTCGATCATTCGATCCACACGGTTTAAAAATTTCCAAATCTTGCCTTTGATTCCACTCGCATGCGCCTGAGTCATATCGGAGTACACAGCCATCCGCGGTGGCAATGTTCGAGTGTGAATGACTCTTAGTCCCGTGGTTTCGATCGCAGACTTCAGTGCTTGTTTACTACCGGAATGTCGCATGCAAGCGAATCCGCGTTCAAGCATCAAGCGAGTCATTTTCGAATTTTTTACCCATGGAGTTTTAGTCATCGTTCGACTGAGAACGCGGGCACAGCAATACGGATTCTTGAATTGGCAAACCAGCACGCCACTGTTGACAAGGTTGTTAGCAGCTTGCGAGAGCGTGTGAAACGGGTTCTCGTGGAGCTGCAAGTTGCCAAGAATGGTCACTAAATCAAAGGGTGTCGCCGGCGTAGGAAACGTGTTCATCGTCCCAACGTGAATATCAAGTCCGTACAGCTTCTTAGCTTTGTTCCCTGATACGGGTGAAGGCTCAACTCCAGCGACCCGTGCAGTCGGAAAGTGCTTTCTAAACGCGTCAAGGAGGAAGCCAGTCGCACAGCCCACATCCAACACCGAGAACGACCGGTTGAAGTCAAACTTTGCATGATGCTCTAGAGTCGCAATAAGTTCGCTGCAAATACCGTCGACCATCTTCTCATGCTGGATACCGTGATCTGCGTACATGTTTCCGGATTCATCCGACGTGTCGATACTCTCCGAAAATGTGCGTTGGAACGCTTCGGGATTCAGATCTTCCGTCCCTCCGGCGAGAGTTGATTCTTCAGTAATGAACTCATTAGGGTCTTGAAAAATGAGCCCGCAACGGCACTTTAAAAAACACCCAATACCGGGATGCTCCATAAAAAGCGTGGCTTCATTACCACAAACTACACAGCGCTTATGACCAACATTATTTTGATGCATGGACATTCGTGACTTCTAACGCAACGCAATCGATTAGCTTGGTTCGGAACTGGCTAATCACCAATGGACAGACTTTGATTGGCAAGCGAATAATGTTGTAATTCGGGAATTGCTTCGTGGATCAACTGTAGCAGTTCAAGTTTCGGCTTTTCAGCCAAGATCGCTTGCTTGAGCCCTAAAATGGTATTGCTCACATCGTCAGCGTCAAAGGCTCGCGGATTGGCTGCGAAAATCTTCTTGTGATGCGTTTCGACTGCCGTCTCTTCATCAAAGTAAAGCTCTTCGTACAGCTTTTCACCTGGTCGAAGTCCGGTAACCTTGATCTCAATAGAGTCAGGCGGCAAGCCCATTAGTCGAACCAGATCATGAACCAAATCGAGGATCATTACTGGCTCGCCCATGTCGAGCACATAGATTTCACCACCTTGGCTAAATGCGGCGGCCTGAAGTACCAATTGCGAAGCTTCAGGAATCGACATGAAAAAGCGGTTCATGCGTTTGTCAGTAATCGTAACTGGACCGCCCTTGCGAATTTGCTCTTGAAAAATAGGTACGACGCTTCCATTGGATCCGAGCACATTGCCAAACCGAACAACGACAAACTTGGTAGGTTGATTGTCATCGCGACTTAAGACGTAACGTTCCGCCAGGTGCTTGGTTGCTCCCATGACGCTCGTCGGATTCACGGCCTTATCTGTGGAAATGAATACAAAGCGGGAAACACCGTACTTGGACGAGAGATCAGCGACAACTTGGGTCCCAAAGATATTGTTCTTGATCGCTTCGCCGACATTCGCTTCCATCATTGGAACGTGCTTGTGGGCAGCGGCATGGAAGACAACTTGCGGACGAAAATCGCGAAAAATGCCATTCATTCGTTGAACGTCAAGAATGTCGGCTACACACGGCTCGATTTTGCAAACTGGCGAGTTTGAAAGCAGCTCGCGTTCGATCTGGAACAGACTATTCTCAGCTTGTTCAACAAGGATCAGACTCTGGGGAGCAAATTTCATCACCTGTCGACAAATTTCTGAGCCGATACTGCCACCAGCACCAGTAACCAACACCTTCTTGCCGCTAATTAGACTTCCAATCGCTGCGGTATCAAGTTCAACTGGTGGACGGCGAAGCAAATCGTTGATATCGATATCGCGCATCTTCCGAAGCTGAACACCTTCCATGACGTCGCTTAATTGGGGGATCACTTTCACTGTCAAGTCAGCGATCTGGCACTCGGTCATAAGAAATCGCAATAGATCCGGGGACAGCGAACCTTCGGGAACGAGTACATATCTGGCCTTGTAATCTTTGGCTATCTCCTGAATATCGTTGATGCACCCCAAGACCTTTACACCGCCAATATGAAGTCCGCGCTTGCCCAGATCGGAATCCAAAAAGCCAACGATTCGAAATTGGAGGGTGCGATCATTTTCGAAATGCCTCAACCACGTAGTACTATTCCCGTTCGCTCCGATTAGCAAAGCTCGCTTCGTTGAGTCACGCTTAAGCGGTGCAAGAAAGTGCTCGCGTGAGAATCGAACGCAGGATCGCAATCCGCCAATGGCGCAAACAGTGAGAACAAAGTCGATGGCGATAATAGAACGTGGCACGCCATAACTCCGATCGGTAAAGTACTCGACCGCCACCAGAATCAGGGCCGAGACTAAAGCCGCCCGGGTGATCGCTACCAAATCAGAGAAGGTAATGAACCTCCACCAACCAAAGAAGCTACCAAGAAAGTAAAAAACCAGCAGCTTGATACCGACCAATACCGGGATAGACTCCTTAAATCGCTCAGTCATGCGGGCCGGAATTTCAAAATCGAATCGCAAAAAGAAGGCTAAGTATAGGACCGCCGAGAATGCTGCCGAGTGGATTAGAAACAGAAGTGCAACGCGACAAAGTCGCCATAATCTCTGATCAGCAGGCTCAACTGCGCGCTGCTCTACTATTTGCATGTTAGATGACTGTACATTGCTCATGATGTTGTTTTGTCGTCCGGGGCAGACTGACCTGCCCTGGCATTTACGCCAGGGGAGCGTGCTAAATTAGATGAAAGACTTAATTGCTATTCAAAATTTCAAACGCCAATTTCCGCGGGCGATCGGTAATTGGTTTCAGAGGATCGATATTCTTCGTAACCTTCGTAGCCGTAGGAATCGTAACCATACTTGCTTGCAGAATCATCTGCCAAGTTCACGACAACTCCTAACAGCTTTGCTCCCACGCCTTCCAGTATCTTCTTCGTTCGCTCCGTTTGTGGACGCGACTGCGAATTGATCACAGAAACCACAATCAGTCCGTCGGTGAGCGGAGCAATAATCGAAGGATCGGTGACAGGAAGGACTGGCGGGCAATCAAGAATGACATAAGCATACTTCTCTCGTACACTATCAAGGAACTGCTTGAACATTGGACTGGAAAGCAATTCAGCAGGATTTTGAGGCAATGCACCGGTAGGCAACAGCGTTAGCCCCGGAACGGGTCCAGGTACCGTTACATCCACTAACTCCTTCTCACCGAGCAAAACATCGACCAGCCCATGCTGGTTCTCGATACCGAAATTGGTGTGAATGGTAGGGAGCCGCATGTCACAGTCGATCAGCAAAACGCTCTGACGATTAGTAGCCATCGAAACAGCAATGTTAGATACCAGCGTAGATTTACCTGCTCCCTTACAAGCACTTGTCACGGCGAATACTTTGCGGTCTCCACCCAACGCAAACGCGAGTTGAGTGCGAACGGACATGAATGCCTCACTATGTTTCGATTTTGGCATATGCCAGGCGACGATATACGGTGAAACATTGGGCATCGTTCGACGGAGTTTCCGAGCATTACTGTTTACTTCTGAGTCATTGGCGAAATTCGAAATGTTGCCGAGGATTCGAGTTCCGAGGACTGCTTCCAGTTCTTCCGAATTGCGAATGCTCTTGTCTCGCATCTCAGCAACTAATATGCCGAAGCCCCCAAGCGAGAAGGCTGATAGGAGAGCAATCGCAATCGCAAGCAACAAGGTTGGCTCAACCTTTTCACCAAAATTTGGCTCAGCGATGATTTCATGCACCAATGCGGTTGAATCTCTGGCCATGTTAATTTCGCGCAATCGATCGATAGCGGAAGCGTACAACTCTTCACGACGAGAAATTTCACGAGTCATGACCTCATCATTAAGCTGCAATGCTACAAGCTCTTTCGCGTCAATTTCTGCAGCCTTCATTTGCTTTTCAACGTCCGCGTAACGTCTTCCTAAGGAAGCCAGATCGTTCTGCAACATATGAACGTACGCCTTCATAATGTCGTCCGTCGTTAATTCAACGGCGTTATCAGTGATCTCGAGGTTCTTGGCACGCGATCCAATGAAGTTGGTCATTTCAGCAATTTGCTGCTTGAGAGCCCGAACTTCCGGATGCTGTGCTCCATAATCATCAGTCAACTGCTTCAACTTGCCCTTCATGCTAAGCAATGAAGTGTATTCGACCTGCGCACCGGCGGCTCGTTCAGGTTGCAACGCTTGAAAAATAGCCGTGTCAGCTTGACCGTGTTCTACGGCAACAAGAACGCCAAGACGCTGCACATTGGCTTCATCGATCAACGCTAATTTTTCGAGGTTTGTGGATCCATTCTTCAGCGCCATCTCGGTTCCTGTATTAACAAGTTCGAGACGGGATTTTGTGTCATCCATCTTCACAGCCAAGTTGGATAGCTCTGCTGCCAGAGTTTCATAGCGAGCGGTATAAATATCCGTCCCACCTTCGCCTCCGGTAAGGAGAGGGGACTGATCTCGAAAAAGCTTGTAATTCTTATAAAGATCCGCGATTTCTTTTTCCAGTTCTACGCGAGCTCTACTAATCAGCTTTGCGGCTTCGCTGTTACTGTCTTGGAATTTTTCCTTGACAAATTTCTGATACTGCACGAGCAGTGCTTCAATAATAATTTTCGCATCTTCTGGGGAACTGTGTCGGAATGCTAGATTCAAAACGTTCGCACCCCGAGCTTTTGCGCCACCTCCACTGGTGACGTACAGATTGTTGATCACATACTTAATCGGCGATTGATCTCCAATCGCTTCTGGCGAAAGCGATGGCAAGTTCATCAGAGAGTTAGGTCCGTAAACCGGCATCTGCTCTTCAGTCATTTCTGAAGATTGAGCAAGCGCATCCTGCGCAACATCTTGATCGCTTACTGGCATCTGGTCACCAGTTGGCTCTGCTTCGGCTGGCAATGGCGCTGCTCCAGCTACCTCTGTAGACAGAGCGGTTGCTTCCGTCGCTTGAGGTGCTGACGCTACAGGTGACTGCACAACTGGTGACTGTGCAACTGGTGACTGAACGATCCCTGACGAGGGTGATTGCGTGGCAGATATCTCTGGCAATTGAGGAAGCAGGTTTTGGTCATCCGCTGGCGCCTCGTCTCCATATTCGTCCACAGGCCTAACGGGCAGTATTAGACGACCACCCTCCTCCAAAGCTTTAGTAACAATGCGATTGCTTTGAATCAACTTAAGGTGAGTTGCCAAAAGGTCATCCGACACCGTGCTCTCGCTGCCAGAGTTTCCAGATGCGATCGAACCGGAATCGTTCCTCATTAACAATAATTCCGCTCGCGATTCATACTTCGGCGGAAGGAAGAAGAAGTAAGCCGAACCTAACACTAATCCTACAAGTCCAGAGATGACAAGCAGTCCTTTGTTTCGATAGAGAATCGAAACGAGATTCAGTGCCGCCTCATCAGCGTGCTTCGAGTGCTGATTATCAGGAGTTGTTTTTTGCATGCTAGAAATTCCGTGGCATCTGCGATTTCAAGGTGGGCGCCAAAACTGTAAGTACTCAATCTCGAGTACTGTTTCGAGTCTGATCATGTTGTGAAATACTGTCAACACACCAGTTGTTAAAGCTTACTGGATGCGAAGGTTGCTCTGACGATTAGTTCCAATTTTAACGCCCAGTGCATTTACCACGATGGTTCTTTTCAATTTTCATCGAAACCCATCAAGAATAACTAAAGGTGGGTTTAGCTCAGAATGCACAAAAAAATGCGAGCGCAACAGCGGCGAAACTGCGCCCGCATCCATTAACGTAGTAATAGAGGGGATTTTTGTAGGGTAATAACCACAAGGTCATGTTACAAAACATACGCAAAAACTCCTACATACAGCCCATAAGTGTTGCAAGTCCAATAACCCGAGATAGCAGAACCTCCGGGCTGCGCCCTCACAAACCAAAGCGCTCGCTTTAGATGCAGCGTTTTGCTTACTCTTCTAGCGGCTTAACTGGAAATGGGATCAGCTTGCCATCGATCACTGCATCTAAAATGGTATCCAAGTTGTTTGCCAATCCGCCCGTGAGTTTTTGCCCGGCGCAGAATGTGTTTACAGTTCCCATGGGGAGGGACTTACTTGCGTTCAGCTTGAAGCTTCGGGTAGCGCAAATGACCGGGTAAAGACCAGTTGAGTCGTCGAATTTCGTGATTGCAATCCTACCAAGAATCCCAACGCTGTTTTGAGAACGAGGAAAAGCATACGGGCGTAGATAATTGAGCTGAGTCCGACTGTTGCTAGTGACAAATACGTGCTGCTGTAGCGAGTCAGGTGTTTTTCCATCCCGTCCCCGTACAAATGCAAACTCAAATTGTTCAATTGGCTTGGTACTACCGCCGCGAAGCATACGGTTCTTAAAAATCATCACCATCGTGCGAAGCTTTTCAGCCTTAAGAACTCCACCCTCTTTAACGTAAAGTCCAATCCCATGGAAATCTCTCACCGAATGTGACACTACCGGTTCAAACGCATCAGTAATCTTGGAGCCCGTGTAGTGGGTGGTTAGCGCCAAAGGGCGGTGGTGATAGTAGAGTTTGCGATCCAAATAGTCTTTTCGAACACGGCATTGAATTGCGACAAATTTCTCGTCTATGTAGCTCGCAATCTGGGCGCCGCTGAGAGCCGGCAGAGCTGCCCTGTCGGCACTTTCAAACTGAAGGCCAACCGAAAACAAGCTTCTGCGACCAGATGGCAGAGAGCGTTCCTTGGAACTCAAACGATCCCTCGAAGTCAAAGAAGATATGAAGCCGTTAATTTCAACCGGCTCGCCCTTGGGCAGTAACTCGCAAGCATCCGAACCAGTTCGTGCAAAGAGTCGTTCAATTTCTCCTTGGCTTTCGGGAAGTCTTGAGATCGTTTTGATGTCACCAAATTCGTCGAACGCCTGAAGACTCTGAATCTGAATCAAGAGTAACATAATCGTCGAAAAACGGATTGCTTGACGGTAACACATAAAAATCTCCCACATCTCACAGCGTCTTTGCATCCACCCGAATGCGATAGTGCCAATTTTCCAGCGCCTTATCAGCCATAAGACATTAGCCAGCGGTTGAGGACATAACCGGAGCCTAACGCCCAATGACCTAACACCCAATGGCACCGACATGAGTGTAGGACGCCCGAGCGGAAAAAGGACTCACTTAATGGGTTGGTCCCATCAGCCGGAACGCGTTAGAGAGCGTCCCGCTTAGAAACCCAACGAAACCCTAGTTTATATGTGACTTATCAGCCGGAACGCGTTAGCCTCCGGTTCTCGACCCGACCGGAGGCTAACGAGAGCGTCCCGCGAGGAGTTTGAACTGAAGCTGATCATTACGGTGGTATAGTCCTATCAGCCGGAAGGCGTTAGCCTCCGGTTGTGTATTGAACCGGAGGCTAACGCCATCCGGCTGATAAATCACCTGTAAATCCGCGTTTTCAAGTTCATTCCTAAGCAGGACGCTCTCTAACGCCTTCCGGCTGATAAGATCAAACCACCGCAATAACTACGACAAGTCCGCTCTCCTAAGCGTGACGCTCGCTAACGCGTTCCGGGTGAAAGGCCCAAACCACGCTCCAATCCTATTCGCTTTGCGCCATCCTTGCAACAAAGTCACTCGACGGGAATGGTCGCACCATCAGCGATTGTAACGATGTTACGGGCAACGGTTTTATCGGTCGTCTCACTAAAGAAACGCGTCGAACCGTCGGCGAAAGCTGCATTGCAACCACCCGGATGAAGACTTCCGGCTCTGCCCCAACTTCCAAGCCGACCATACTTTGCAGGTACTAATTTCGACGGATGTTCCCAATTGTTGACACCATCGCCTGAACCTAAGTCAATACCGACCATTGCCCACGCACGATATCCCCACGCCGGTCCGCTGCCATTAACAACATCCAGCGTCGTTTCTGCAACCGCTATGGTATTGCTGGAACCATCTATAAGGTCCGCAAATCGTGTTCGGCTGTTCTCGCCGAACATTCGTCGGCTCGCGCTCGCAACCGTGCTCCAATGCTTGCAGCGAATGGATGCCGAGACAGAAAAATCGTAGTTCGTCATTGCTCCGCGCTCTGCACCGGGTGTGTTACCACCGATGCTAAAGATCCCTACCGCAGGTAATAGCACACTCGCCGACTCGCTTGGACAAAGCAAAGTTGGTTGAACTTTCGCAAGCAGCTTGTGATTACCCGAAGTGATCGCGCTTCCCGCAAGAGGTTCCGTCGCATTCGTTGGAGAGCAACATGAATTGTTACCTTCAAGCACATTGCTCGCGCTTGACGACCAGTTGTAGCTATTGGCAAATGAAGTCTCTTCCATGAAGCGAAGGACCATACTCAGTCCATTAACATTCAATATACGGTCATTGGACAGACCAGTCGGCGGATTAGGTTTTTGACACCAGCCATAATTAATTCCAGCAGGTGGAAAAAGGTTAAATGTACTGTGATAATTTTGAAGCGCTAATCCAATCTGCTTCATATTGTTACTGCATTGCATTCGTCGCGCCGCTTCGCGAGCCGCCTGTACGGCACTCAGCAACAGAGCCAACAAAATAACGATGATCGCAATCACGACCAGCAATTCGACCAGCGTAAATGCTTTTCGGCGAAGAATCACAATTTATAGCCCCTGCATTTCAAACCCAGTCGCTCGAATTCCGTTGCGGAAAGATAACACTAGGTCTTTTGGATGTGCGTCCCAAAAGTTTAAGTTTACGTCGCTTGGGGAACACCTGCAAGGTTGTTCCGCCGACTCAACTTGTTCCTACTTTATATCACAATCCGGCAGGTTTACCCTACGGTTTGTTCGGCTTCTCGCTAAGGAGCAGGCCACCGAAGCATGGCGACGAGGACTTATGCATTTCGCACCTTGGCCTCCGCCGAGTCGCAACCGGGTGGCACTCGCCGTCAGGACATTGCGGCCTCAGCACACGACCTGTGACATGTTAGCTCCTCTAGTCAGCCAGGTTCCATTTGCAGTGTGAACTTAGCTAGACGCACTACAATCCATAGTACAAGACTGCGATATTCGTTTCTTGCGAGTGACCCAACTATAATGGCCTAAAGTTGGCCCAAACCGCGAATATTATCGTGGCATACATTAGTTTTAGTGACTGAGAGTTCTTGATGATCTGTTTAAAACATTTCGCTTCATTTGCCCTAGCTTTGCTCGCGTGCACCCAAATTTTTGCCCAACCAGCTGGTCGACCTATTCAGTTGGTCAACCATCCTGCTGTTTCGCCCGACGGAAGCCACATTGCCTTCAGTTGGAGCGATGAGATCTGGTCATCGACCATCGATGGCACAAACCTTATACGTTTGACCAATCATCCCGCTAACGATGGCCAGCCACTGTTCTCGCCCGACAGTAAGCAAATCGCTTTCGTCAGTACCCGAACAGGCTCGCCGCAGATCTTTGTCATGCAAGCCGACGGAACACTGCCCAAGCAAGTCACCTTTCACACGGCCGGCTACGCTCTCGCCGATTGGTTTCCGGATGGCAAATCACTTCTAGCTGTCGGAGCCCGCGATCACTTCTATCGCGACGCAGAGCGCTTGATCCAAATCGACCTGAGTGAACGCAAACCCGAGAAAATCCTCGTCAATGCAGCGATCAAAAACCCAAAGCTTTCGCCCAATGGCAAGCGAGTTCTTTTCAATCGCGAAGGTGAACGCTGGTGGCGTAAAGGATACACCGGAGAGCGCTCAGCCCAAGTGTGGCAGTACGAATTGAGCACTGGCGAGTTCAAGGAACTGCTGCATGAAGGAGTCGAATGCATGTGGCCGCTTTGGATGGCGAATGGCAAGGGTTTCTACTTTGCTAAAGGTGATGTACACGGTTTTGACTTGTGGCGTTATCGCTTTTCCAAGAACGCAGAAAAACCTGCTGATCAAAAACAGATCGCTGGCTTCGACGAAGACTCCATCGCATTCCCTGCAATCTCACGCGATGGAAAAACAATCGTCTTCCGGCACTTGTTTGATCTCTATCGTTTTCGTCCCGGTGAAGACAGCCAGCCCGTTAAGATAGAACTTTCACTCATCAGCGATGCGGACATGCCAGATGACGTGCTGCGTCGAAAATTTACGTCGGCCGACGAAGTTGCCTTTACCGACGATGGACTCGAGATCGGGCTCGTTGCTGGTGGCGATGTGTGGGTCATGGACACAAAGCTGAAAGAACCCCAGCGAGTCACGAAAACGGACGGATACGAAGCGAACCTTTTATTTGCTCCGGACGGCAAGAGCTTGCTGTTCACGAGTGTCACCGAAGGTCAAACCGACGTATGGAGAGCGAGCCGCGTCGATGCTGAAAAGTTCTGGTGGCAAAATTCGAAATTCACGCTCGAGAAACTCACGGATGATATGCACGTTGAAAGTGGACTTCGATTTACACCCGACGCCAAGCACATCATCATGCAACAAGGCCGCGGTAACATAGTGGCCATGAATGTCGAGTCTCGCGAAAAACGAACACTTGTTGAAGGCTTTAGCGGCGTCGAGTTTGACATCTCTCCCGATAGCCGCTGGTTGGCTTACGCAAAACAAGACAACGATTTCAACAGCGAAATTTGGCTTACGTCGCTCGATAGCGACATGAAGCCGACCAATGTTTCGCGTCATCCAGATAACGACGAAAATCCAAAATTCTCACCCGACGGGAAGATGCTTGCGTTCACGGGTCGCAGATTCGATGACGAAGTCGACGTTTACTTTGTCTACTTGCGCGAAGCCGACAATGACCAAACATCGCGCGAACGTCAGATGGAAGAAGCTCTCGAGCTGATGAAGAAAAAACGTAAAGCGGACACGCCCAAAGCCGCAACGGAACCGAAGGAATCTAAGACAGACGCGAAACCTGCACCAACCAAAGAGGAACCTGCAAAGGACGACCCGGCCAAAGACGAATCGAAAGACAAGGATAAGAAGGGCGAAAAGGGCGATACCAAAAGGAAAGAGATCAAGCCGATCAAGATTGATTTGCAAAACATTCACGAACGCTTACGGCGGATCTCAATTTCAAACAGCAGCGAAGGCAATTTGTTCTTCTCGCCAGATGGAAAGAAACTGGTTTTCTCGGCAAGCATCGACGGCAAACGCGGCTGGTATACGGTCGAATTCCCCGCTGAGATGCAACCCAAACTGCTGTCTACAAACACGGGCTCTAATCCAGTGTGGACCGAAGCCGCCGGCGGTATCCTTTTCAGTCAAGATGGTCGCCCTGCCAAACTCGATCCAGCCGGCAAGCTTGAATCGTACAGTTTCACCGTCGCACAAGAATCGTCGCGCTCCGGTTGGCTACGAGCCGGCTTTTACAAAGCTTGGCTAACGATGCGCGAAGTTTGGTACGACGAACGGATGGGCAATCGCAACTGGGACGAAATACGTCGCAAATACGCACAAGTCGCCGGCGATTTGCAAACAGTGGAAGGTCTAGCAAACGCAGTAGACTTGATGCTCGGTGAACTTAACGGTTCACATCTCGGCTTCACCCCTGAAAGCGGCCCGCGCGAGCCGACGGTTGAAGGTTGGCGCGACGAGACAGCACATCTCGGCGTTCGCTTCGCTGAAGAGCATCGCGGGCCCGGGTTGCTTGTTCGCGATGTTATTCCCGATGGCCCCGCGGAACGCGAGCAGAGCAAATTGCAAGCGGGCGATGTGATCTTATCGATCGATGGCAAAGCGGTCGATCCAGCCATGGACCTTACGACCGTCTTGAATGGCCCCATTGATCGCGACATCTTGTTGCACATCGAACGCACGATTAAAGGCGAAGCGGATAAAGAAGAGAAGACGGAGCTGGATATTAACTTGCGTCCTATTGTTTACGCGACCGCGCGTTCGCTGTTGTACGATCATTGGCTGGAACATAACCGTCAAGCAGTCGACAAGGCCAGCGCCGGGAAACTGGGGTACTTACACATTCGCGCCATGGACATGGGGAGCTTTTACGAGTTCGAACGTCAACTGTACAACGTCGGCTACGGTCGTGACGGCTTAGTCATCGACGTCCGCGATAACGGCGGCGGGTCAACTACCGACTTGCTGTTGACCGCTTTAACGCAACCCAAACATGCCATCACAGTTCCTCGCGGCGGCGGGCCAGGTTATCCACACGATCGAATTGTTTTCGCATCATGGTCCAAGCCCATCATTGTCCTTTGTAATCAGAACAGTTACAGCAACGCTGAGATTTTCAGTCACGCGATCAAGACTCTCGGTCGGGGTAAGGTCGTTGGAGTTCAAACGGCTGGTGGAGTTGTCAGTACTGGCTCTGCGTCGATCAACGACGTTGGTCGACTGCGAGTCCCCTTCAGAGGTTGGTTCCTCTTAAAGGACGGCAAGGACATGGAACTCAACGGCTGCCTGCCTGACGAAGTCATCTGGCCCGCACCGAAAGAGCTTCCCGCTGGCCAAGACCGTCAGCTCGACAAGGCCGTCGAAATGCTAATGCAAGAAATAAGTAACGCCCCCGAAGTCAAGCCACTTCGCTATGCGACGGAAAAATAAGCGGCGTGTGCTTCCAGCTTGCGACCCGTAGCCTAGGCTTCCAGCCTGGGTAGAGTTCGGTATCCGTCCCGCTTGCGATTTACGGAGAGTGCCATTGGACGTTTGTCGCCGTTTCCATTGATCGACTCAAGTCACTCATTTGAGGAGTTTGCGAGAGAAATTTTCATTCTGCTGCCACATTCGACTTGAATTTTCAATCCAATTTATTGTCTTTTGCATCTTCCGAACGAGTTGCGCGCCAAGGACCACGGGATTTCTCGCTGAACACGACGAATCTGCGGCCCAAGAAATTGAACATCAGCGCTGACAATGTTGCAATTGATTTTGACAACCAATCGACGCATCCAAAGGATAGAAGCAATAGATTGATTGAAGTATCAATGGCTGCGCCGACAAGCACCACTCCGGTGTAGGATGTAAGCTCGCCAGCGGCTCCCCATTTTGCACCTTTTCGGAAGAGTAGCGAAACGCACATCAAGTAGTTCGCTACCGCGGCGATGAGAAAAGCAGTTAGGGATGACGCCACGGCTGGCACGCCGGTCCTGTAAAGAACCAGGTAGATCAGCAGATTCAGTACTGCGGCAACGCCTCCAATAATGAGATAAAGCCCGAACTGAATGTAGATCGGAGCTCGGTGCGCATTGTATCGCACAATACAATAGAGCGCTCTGAACCCATCCTTAATGCCGATTTTCTTCCCTTCTTCATAGGTACGCCCTCGATAAGAGATCCCCATTTCGTAGACTCGGCATCGCAAGTCTGCGATCTTTGCAACGACCTCCGGTTCAAATCCGAACCGGTTCTCTTCGATTTTAATCGACTGAATGATCTCGCGTTTAAAAACCTTATAGCACGTCTCCATATCGGAGAGGTTCATGTCGGTGAACATGTTCGACAGGAGAGTCAACAACGCATTCCCTTTCGAATGCCAAAAATGCAAAACCCGGTGCTCATGTGTCGTCAAGAATCGCGAGCCGAAGACAACATCCGCCGAACCATTAATAAGCGGGCATAGAAGTCGGACGAGGTCATTCGGGTCGTACTCCATGTCCGCGTCATGAACGGCAACATAATCACCGGTGGCATAAGCGAATCCGGTACGAAGTGCAGCGCCCTTTCCTTGATTGACCGCGTGTGACAAAACAGTGACCTCGCTTCGCTGCTCGGCGATTGACTTGGCGATTGCCTCCGAACGATCACGAGACGAATCATTTACAATAATTACTTCTAGCGCAAGGGTTGGGGAAGCAATTTTGAGCAGTCCTTCAATACACTCGCGAAGTGTGCTTTCTTCGTTGTAACAAGGAACAACCACCGAGAGTTTACAGTTTGTACTAGTTGCAGCAGTCATTTACCGATTTCAAGTGACGAATTTTCAATGTAATTCCACAGTTCGTTCGCATCAATTTAGCAGAAGCGAAATGTTAGTGGCGTATGCTTCCAGCTTGCGATTCAGTTCTGTCTTAACTTTACGTGGCGTATGCTTCCAGCTTGCGATTCAGTTCTGTCTTAACTTTACGTGGCGTATGCTTCCAGCTTGCGATTCAGTTCTATCCCTCCCTCTGCTCATTGCACAGTTCGTCAAAATCATCACAACCAAAAAATGCCAATTAATACGACAAGTCGCCATATTACTAGGAACGATTGCCAATCGAGTATCGAATCGCGTCGATTATCCGTTCTTCCTCTGCCGAAGAAGGGAATGAAATAGAAGTTCATTTGGTCGACTGCGCATTCCAAAGGGGCAGGCTTTGCTGATTAGACTTGCGATCAAGACACTCGCATCGGACCGAGGAAAACTAATCGCGGGCATTATTGGAGTCACGATTTCGGTGGTTCTAGCGAATGTTCAGGGAGGTCTATTTCTTGGGCTGATTGGAAAAGCGAGCATCCTCGTCGACCGTGGGCAAGCGGATATTTGGGTCGGCTACAAAGGGATGCACAATGTCGATTTTCCGCATGACATTCCCAAGCGCTGGATCGATCGAGTTCGGGGAATTGAAGAAATAGAGAATGCCAGCCCGATGTTAATCGGCTTTTCAGAGATGTCGCTGCCAAATGGTTCTTACGAAGGCGTAGTTGTCATTGGTGTTGAACGTGAAGAGAGCTTAGGCAGATTTTGGAAAGACGCGGGGCAGCTTGGTGTTGAGTTGACGCAGGATGACGGGATTATCGTAGACGATTGTGATGCCGATAAACTCGGCAACCCTCAGATCGGTGAGTACCGAGAGATTGGTGGCCTGCGATCGAAAGTGATCGGCCACAGCCACGGCATTCTCAGCTTTCTTGTCACCCCCTACATCTTTACCTCGCTCGAATGTGCCGCTCGTTTTATGGACAAAGATAGTGATCGATGTTCCTACTTCCTAGTCAATGTTAAACCCGGAGTCGACGTCAACTCCGTTTGTGCTGAAATCAATCGTCGATTGCCCTATGGCGAAGCGTTTCCCGCAGCCAAATACGCTGCAACCTCCATTGACTTTTGGATGACGCGAACTGGCATTGGTATCAGCTTTGGTGCCGCCACAATTCTCGGTCTGCTCGTCGGTTTAGCCATGGTCGCTCAAATTCTTTACGCGATGGTCTTGGACCGGATCAGTGAATTTGCGACGCTCAAGGCTCTGGGCGCACGTGAATGGGAAATCATCACTATCTTGTTGGGACAAGCGACCGGTATCGCTGTTTGCGGGATTACTTTTGGCCTGATGATCACGTGGTTTATCCATACCAACTATGACTCGCCCCGTGCCCCAATCCATATTCCAATTCAATTGGTATGCCTAAGCTCAGCATCCATTTATCTGATGTGCATTTTGGCTTCATCGGTACCTTATATCCGCATCCGTTCCGTCGACGCCCACACCGTCCTTCAAGGCTAGAAACCTGGCATTCTAGTTGGACCCATCAGCCGGAACGCGTTACAGAGCGTCCTGCTTAGGAATGAACTTGAAAACGCGGATTTACAGGTGATTTATCAGCCGGAAGGCGTTAGCCTCCGGTTCAATACACAACCGGCGGCTAACGCCTTCCGGCTGATAAGACTACAACACCGTAATGACCAGCTTCAGTTCAA
>JANODD010000202.1:0-5919 GCA_031412515.1 Planctomycetia bacterium
AAGTGCGTTCCGATAGCACTCCAAGCCTCACAGATGATTTTAAGTTCGCTGTGACATCTTACCCGGTGCGCGGGGAGGCCATTTCGCAGCTAAACTCTCTGAATCTCACCAGCGGGAAACCGCAGGCGTTGGACGGATTTACCGCAGTCCAAGCTAACTCGGCTGACGTTTATCGTTTCTTCTGCCGACGATCCTAAATGTCCCCTGATCTACGGCACTCAGGCGACGACACACCGCATACATAGCCTGTCCTTCATTCTTCTGCGCTCGACGCGGCCAATATCGGTGCCTGGGGTGCTTCGGCGGGCGGTCATTTGGCTAGTATGCTGGGACTGACGACTGGAAATAAATTGCTTGAAGGAACTCTTGGTAATGCAGACCATTCCAGTTCCGTTCAAGCAGTCGTTGATTGGTTTGGACCGACCGATTTTATGACGCTCGGCTCAAGAGACACTCGCACTCAGTTTCTCGGCGGCGACGCACTCGAACATCCCGACAAAGCCAACGCGGCCAGTCCGATTCGATTCGTGACTGATCAAGCGTGTCCTTTCTTCATCGTTCACGGCGACCAAGATCCGCTGGTTCACTATTCACAAAGCGAGACGTTTGCCAAGGCACTTGAACAAGCGGGAGTCGAGGTTACTTTTGTCACCATCGCAGGCGGCAGGCACGGAGGTTCGAAATTCTCGCGCCCCGATGAAATGGCTCGCATCGAAGCGTTTTTTAATAAGCATCTGAAGCCTTAAAAGTAGGCTTTACACGAGCCGCTGTTTAATTCTTTCGGATTGCATACCGGACGCTCGCAGAATACAATCTACGAAAACGTAGAAATATCTACGCTAACTGCAACTGGGAGAAAACCAATGGATTCATCCACGCAGATATCCGCTAACATTTCGGCGGAGACCCGCGCACTGCTGGAGCGATACGTTGCGGCGCACGGCGTCAAGAAATCGCATCTGATCGAAACGGCTGTCCTGCATCATCTCAGCGCCCTCGATTCTATCCCTGTCGATCTGATCATTCCGCCTATTATCGAAGTGTCTCGCGCGACAGGAAACACCATTTTGGATCGAATCGAAAAACCCAACCCAGCTACGCCCGCAATGCGAGCCTTGTTCGATGATTGAAATCCGATTGCTTCGAGCCGACGACAATCGCGATGCCTTCCGTAGTGGGGACGTTGATCTAGACCGCTTCTTTCACAAGTTCGCTGCTCAGAACCAATTTCGATTGCATATCGGGACGACTTACGTCGCCGTTCGGGAAGCGGAGATCCTCGGCTATGCAACTCTAACGGGAACTTCTATCGCCATTCGAAACTTGCCCAAAACCACTAGAAAGCGTTTACCCAATTATCCGTTACCGGCGCTGAGACTTGCACGTCTAGCGGTCGCGGAAAAAGCGCAGGGGCAAGGCATCGGAAAGCAACTATTGAAAGCGGTTTTTGGTATCGCGCACGAGATGGCTGACCGCACGGGGTGCGTGGCGGTGGTGGTCGATGCGAAACCTGCTGCGGTTGAGTTCTATAAGCGATACGGCTTTGAGATTTTTGAGATCAGTGCAGGCGAATTGGGAGATCGTCCAGTGCCAGTGCCCATGATATTGCCGTTGGGTTCTATTCCTCGAGCCTAAAGTACAGGGCACTTTCAGTAGCGTGCAAAAAGAACCAAACGCAAAGGACAGGCGATGCGCCTTGACGCTGCCTGACGGTTTTGGCAAACTCTGGAGATTAACCAGGGAGAACCAGATATGACGATCGCACGTTCAAAATTGGTCGATGTCGCCGTAATCCGTTGGTATCATTGCCTTTCGAGATGCGTCAGGCGCGCGTTCCTCTTCTCTGAAGGCGAGGATTCGAACTCGGGGGACCGCAAAGTTTGGATCGAAAGACGCCTGAAGGAACTTGCGGAAATCTTTGCCGTTTCAGTCGGTGGTTTTTCTGTGATGGATAACCACCTGCACTTGCTGGTGAGGCTCGATTCACACCTAGCGGAACTGTGGAAGGCGGATGAAGTCGTCAATCGTTGGTTCAAGCTCTTTCCGCCGCGTGGCACTGATCGCAAACTACTGCTGACAAAAAGTGCGTTCCGATAGCACTCCAAGCCTCACAAATGATTTTAAGTTCGCTGTAACATCTTACCCGGTGCGCGGGGAGGCCATTTCGCAGCTAAACTCTCTGAATCTCACCAGCGGAAAACCGCAGGCGTTGGACGGATTTACCGCAGTCCAAGCTAACTCGGCTGACGTTTATCGTTTCTTCTGCCGACGATCCTAAATGTCCCCTGATCTGCGGCACTCAGGCGACGACACACCGCATACATAGCCTGTCCTTCATTCTTCATAAGTCTTCGCTCCACCTAGCAAGCTAGGATGGTGGCGATCAGCGAGAAGTGTCCAAATGTTCTACAATTAAGTCATGCTGCCACCCAACTTACCAACTGCCGACGAATCCGCTAATCTGGATCAATTGACACCGCCTAAGCCTTTGCCGCCCGGCGTGCGTAAGATCGCGGACTGCGAGTATTCGTCAGATTGTCATCCACGTCAGCGACTGGACCTCTACCTACCTGAAAGTGCGCTGCATCCGTTGCCCGTTATCCTTTGGATACATGGCGGTGGATGGGTTACGGGGGACAAAGCGGGCGGACCGGTGATCCAGTTTGTGACCAAGGGTTTTGCGGTCGCTTCAATGAACTATCGCTATAGCCGCCATGCAACCTTTCCTGCTCAATTGAACGATTGCAAAGCCGCTGTCCGGTGGCTGCGAGCCAATGCACAAACCTATTCGCTCGACGCGGCCAATATCGGTGCCTGGGGTGCTTCGGCCGGCGGTCATTTGGCTAGTATGCTGGGACTGACGACTGGAAATAAATTGCTTGAAGGAACTCTTGGTAATGCAGACCATTCCAGTTCCGTTCAAGCTGTCGTGGATTGGTTTGGACCGACCGATTTTATGACGCTCGGCTCGAGAGATACTCGCACCCAGTTTCTCGGCGGCGACGCGCTCGAGCATCCCGACAAAGCCAACGCGGCCAGTCCTATTCGATTTGTGACTGACCAAGCTTGTCCTTTCTTTATCGTTCATGGCGACCAGGATCCGCTGGTTCACTATTCACAAAGCGTGACGTTTGCAAAGGCTCTTGAACAAGCGGGAGTCGAGGTTACTTTTGTTACTATTGCAGGCGGAAGACACGGCGGCTCAAAATTTTCTCGCCCTGATGAAATCGCCCGCATCGAGGCGTTTTTTAACAAGCATCTGAAGCCTCAACCATAGACTTTCCATCGCAGCTGGTCCGGTTTTTGGACCGCGGACGTCTCGTCCGCTGAAGTTCCAAGTTGAAGGTCAAAATACAGATGGAAAAGACTCGCTCAATAGCGAGCAAGGTCTTTCCGGGTTTCGAGTCCCATCGATTGGACAACGCTACGCGCCTGTGCTGAGAGCATACCCAGATCGCTTGAGACGGCGATAAACTGCATGCCTTGATCGACGCGGCGGGTTGCATCCTCGGGAGTCAGTACGTGGATACCGGTTGCTCGGCCGGTGTTCTTTCCGATTTCAATAACCCGCTGGATCATCGCCTCGTGTTCTTCTTCGGTCGGAAATGTTCCATCGGCAGCACGCATTTGAAATTTCAAGTCGTTGGGACCTACGAAGATGCCATCACAGCCAGGCAACGAATAAATTGCTTCAGCATTTTTTACACCCAGTGGGCTTTCGGTTTGCAAAATCACCAGGATCTGGCTGTTCGCTTCCAGGTAGTATTCTTCGGTCGAGCAATCGAAGTTCAAATTCGACATTCCGCCGCCGGCGCTGCGGTTGCCTTCGGGTGGATATTTTGCTGCAGCAATGATTTCACGAGCTTGTTCGACCGTATCAACCATCGGTATAACAATTCCATAGGCTCCGGCATCGAGGGCTCGTTTGATGTTGCTATGCGCTCCGTCAGGCAGCCGCACAAGTGGTACGCAACCCGCGTCGGCGATCGCAGCTACAACGCTTGCAATCTCTCGCCAGTCATAGGGAGCATGTTCGACATCCAGCGTCAGCCAATCAAATCCGGATCGAGCCAAAACACGAGCCGCATGCAAGTGACCCAGCGTCAGCCACGTACCGATCGACGGCTGACCGCGTTTGAGTTTTGCTTTAACAATGTTCGTACGCATACTATTCTTTGACTCTCTTACTTTCTTGCTAATTTGTTCAGTACTTCGATGCCACGCTCCAAGGTCGAGTTGGGAGCCGCGTAAGAGATTCGGAAGTGAGTGTCGTGTTGGCTGAAGATGTTCCCAGGAATCATCAACAATCCATGCTCGATCGCTGTCTTCACGAACTCTCCGCCGGTCCCCCATGGTGCTTTGGGGTATAAGTAAAAAGCACCGCCAGGCGTGACAAATTCAAATCGATCTTTAAGGCCGTCGATCATCATGTCACGTTTTGATTTGTAGTCGGCTCGATAGCCCGCCAAGTCGATGTCCATCGCGGCTAGCGCACCCCATTGTGAAGGCTGTGGCGCGCAGACGAATGAGTACTGTTGAATTTTGATCATCGTCTGAGTCACTTCCGACGGTCCATGCACCCATCCGACTCGCCAACCGGTCATCGCATGACTTTTTGAAAAACCGTCGATCACAATGGTACTGGGGTTAGTTTCCGTTGGACTTGCTAGTTTGTCGTCGTAGCAAAACTGGCTGTAAATTTCATCTGAGATCAAGGCGATGTTCTTCTCAGCGGCCAGTTCAGCCAACTGCCGGACTTCTTCAGCCGATGGAGTCACACCCGTTGGATTGGCCGGTGAGTTGAAGAGGATGAGTTTTGTGCGGGGAGTGATCGCATCGCGAACTTTGTTGATATCGATGCGAAAGTCGGGACAGGTGTCGATAATGACTGGAGTACCACCGACCAACTGGACAAGCGGGGGATACATGACAAAGAACGGATCAAAAATGATTACCTCATCGCATGGATCGACCAGACTGAGCATCGTTAGCACCAGTCCGCCGCTGGTTCCGGAAGTTACAAACACATCGCGATCCGCGTGGCCGTACTGCCGGTCGACTTCGGCCTTCAGCCTTTCGCGAAGCGGTTTGATACCCTGGGTGAGCGAATAAGCGTTCTTGCCTTCTTGGATCGCAGTAATGCAAGCCTGCTTCGCTTCGGCGGGCACATCGAAATCCGGTTGTCCGATCGAGAGGTTGATTGGATCTTTGAGTTTTGCGGCTAGATCGAATACTTTGCGAATGCCGCTGCTATCGAACGAGCGACTGCGAGCCGAAATCCACCTGCTTGGGTCCGATGCGTTCATTGGTAAAAACTTGTTGAGGATAAGTTGAGTTGACGAAAGTGGTGCAAATATTAAACCGTTAGTGCACCATTAGACCCACTTTTCCCCATCTGACCACTAGTCTCGTTTGACCTACTAGATTCGTTTGCCCCATAGCCAGCGGAGAGTGTTGAGTTAGTAGCAATACTCAAACGTTCTCAGAACCCTGCGAAAGTGGATGACCGGTTTTTCGGAGCGCGGGCGTCCTCGCCCGCTCGGGACTAAGTTACTTGCAGGTGAGTTTTGACGAGCTCACTTTGTAGAAGGTAAACGGGTTCTTTGCTGTCGCCGCTAGTCACCTAGCGGGTTCAGCGGGCGGGGACGCCCCCGCTCCGAAAAACCGGTCAACTATTTAGCATAACTTATGCGACACATGAACGGTTGCTATTAACTCAACAGTCTCCAGCGGCGACGGGACGGCTTGCACTCCGCACAAAGAGCGGGGCTGCATGGCACTGTCTGTCTTCGCCCAACTCGCACCTTGTACGCATTCGTCGAATTTATCTGTTGCGAATAAGTCTGTAATTCGCCTCACAATTTTCGCAGTTGAATCAGTGAGCCGTTGGCGATAGTCACGGGTGAGCGAAGTGGTTAT
>JANODD010000203.1:0-37668 GCA_031412515.1 Planctomycetia bacterium
GCTGCCACTATAGAACTGAACCACGTAGCTGCCCGGCGTTAGACCCTTGAACTCGTAGTAACCTTTCTGAATTCCAGCGGTATTCGGATCGTCGCCTGTTGTAGTTGTAAACAGGAGGTTCGTACCAGTTGAATCAAGCAATTGGACCATCAAGCCATCGATGCCTGGTTCACCCAAATCTTGTTGACCGTTTGCGTTGAGATCCAGCCAAACATAATCGCCGATTGCTGCCGTTGGAGTTAGGCTGACTTGGTCGTCGTCGTCTTCATTGGTTGAATTGTTACCTGGTGTCGAGTCAAGATCCAACTGATCGGCCGTTGAGACTTGAGCGTAGTTAGTCTTGGTGCCACCGCTGGTTACCGTAGCGACGATTACAAGCGTGGCAGTTTGATTGGCATTCAAGTTACCGATCGTCCACGTGTTGCTTGCGAAAGAGCCACTGCTAGCAGTAGCACTTACGAAGCTCAGGCCAGTTGGCAGAACGTCCGTAACTTTGACGCCTGTTGCGTTGCTGAAACCATTGGCGTTGTTAACTGTAAGCGTAAATGTAACGTTGTCACCTACGGCTGGTGCGGCGTTGCTAACCGTCTTCGTAAGCGACAAGTCGATCGGCTTGAGGCCTGCGTCGATGGTTTGATTGAACTGGCCACTTACCAGAGTGTAGATAGCCGTCTTACCAGTCAGTGGGTTGGCGTCACTGTCGGTCGCATCGGCACCTACGTCCAGAGTGGTGAACGCGCTGTATCCAGCACCGGTAAAGAACTGAACCACATAGCTGCCCGGGGCCAAGCCTTTGAACTCGTAGTAACCTTGCTGAGTGCCTGCCAGGTTAGGATTGTCACCGGTTGTTGTGGTCGACAGAACCGTTGTGCCAGTCGCATCCAACAGCTTGACAGTCAACCCATCAATACCCGATTCGCTGCCATCCTGCTGACCATTGGCGTTGCGATCTAGCCACACGTAATCGCCGATCTTCGCTTCGGGTTTATTACCGAAGTTAAACGCGCCAGTAACGATGACGCCTTGACTGCGAGTAACAGATCCGGGGAGTGCGTTCACGGGAGTTGCAACATTTAAGTAAATTGCTGACTCGGCCTTTCCAATCGACTCGTTCAGAAGTCGATTTGCTTCCGCGCGAACCGCAGTAGAAATACTGGTGGGAGAACTTGGAAGAATCGCGTCTACACGAAAATTCCCCGCGTCTAAATTACCACCTGGACCACTTACATCAGATGTGTCAGCATCATACAGTAATTCCCAAACTGCTAACTGGAGAGCTGCTGCGTCGTTTGAAGTTCGAGCGGTTTGTCCATAGTGGTTATACAAGTATGCAATCCGTTCGGCATTATGGGGTGAGCCATTGCCAATAGGGACGGAGCCGGGAGTAACTACGTAGGGGCCGTTAACTCCGGAGCCTAGTTGATTATAGAGGTCAATGCATAAAGAAAGAAAAGAGGATGTTGGATTTGGGGTGAAAAGCGTGCTGCTGAGCTTTACTGGCAACTGGCCTGCACTTCCGATGACGGGAGTGTTGAACAGAGTATAGTTTGCGTTACGTCCCAGGTTAGAACTCGCAAATGCACCAATATCGACACTCGCACGCAGATCGGAGGGATCGGCTAGTGTGACATCAATTGAGTTCGATGAAGACGCTGTCACGGGACTGATTCGAGAGAGACTCTGACTTGCAGTCGCTGCAAAGCCGCTTGCGGACAAATTTACAAGTTTATAGTTTCCAGGCGTAAGGCCGCTGAACAGATAAGCTCCTTTAGCATCGGTAGTCGCCGTTTGTAAGAGTGTTCCACTATTGGACCGCAATTCGATAGAAGCGCCTACAAGGTAACCTTCCGCAATATCTAACTGCCCATTGGAGTTTGTATCAACGAACGCGGTTCCAGCTAAAAAGTTGTTTGCCATCAAAGCTCGCGTCTCAAGCGACTCTAAAACTAAGTGCTTGCGTAGAGTTCGACGTAATGTCGTTCGATTAGCAGTAAGTGGTGCAGCGCGAAACGATTTCTTCATGTTGTTCCAGTCTTGAGACAAAAGTCAGTTATTCGTATGGAAAAATGTATTTGAAAAATCAGCACGGATCGTGGAAGAGGGAACTAGCCCCATAGGTACCACCGGGACAAGGCGATTGCCTCTGCCGCGATCAGCGCATTCGTAGTAGCATGCGCGAGCACGGCATCCATTACCTTCCCTCTTTGATAGAAGGCGAGCCCGTAGAAAAGTCCTGCAACTGTTCCAGCGATCCATCGTCCTGGATGCAGCGCCCCGAAAAATATTGATGAAACGATTAATGCAACCCAAGACCAGTGTCGAGGTTTTTCTTTCTCCAGTGTTTCTCCAGCGAGCCACGGAATGAGGTATCCGCGAAAAGCAAATTCTTCTGCGACTGGGACCGTAACAACCGAACCGAGCACCCTAAAAGCGAGCCACAAAACGAACATTCCAGGACTTAGTGATTTCGCAGATTGGTAGAGAATTTTCGCAGCCCCTCCATCTCCTGCTTCCAAAAGAATCCATAACAGGTAAACGCCCACTCCGATGCCAATCGCGGGCCAGTAAAGACTGAACTTCCAATATTCTGTTGGGTAGTTGTAAAAGAGCCCGACAATGACGGCCAAAACAATGAAGAACCGTATTGGGTATAGCCAGTCAAATCCAGACTGAACTGCGCCTAGTAACATGCTTGAAAGCGTAAGAACAACAAAAGGCGCTAACATTGGGACCGCATGATAGTCCAATGGCTCGTCCGAGTATGCGTTTTCAACTTTCGCTTCCATCTTTAAAAACCATGAACTGGTACGCGAAAAGGCAACTAGTCCTAACGTGACGAGATTAAATGCAATCCAGCCCGCCTGCGAATGAAATCCACCTAAAGCTATCTCTTGAGCTCCGAAGTGTCCGATGAGAATCAAGGCTCCAATCCGGACGGCATTTACAATAAACATTAGGCAAATGGAGGCAGGAATCAGAAGCAAAGAGCGCGGGAAAATATGTTCTTTGCGCTTCCACCAAAGATAAGTCGTAATAAAAACGAATGCCAAGCCCATGCCTTCGAAGCCAGAACACTCTGGAGCGATAGTCACGGCAAAGTTGGTTGTCCCTATCGAGAGAGCCGATTGGTCTTGAGAGATTTCTACAAAAGCCAAAGTCAACACCAGCCGAACGAGCCAAAAAGTTGCGAACGCGAGCAACTCCCACGCTTCGATCGCCCACTGGCCGACAAACCACGCTAAAAACCCAACACATAAACCTATCAAGATTGGGCCTGAGAATACTTTGGCGACCTTTACCCAAATCGATGGATCAACCACGACCGACAGCCAACTAGCGGCTGTTAGAAATGCGAGTAATCCCCAAATGACAAAAACACTTAGGCTTGCCCCACGGTCGCCTTCAAAGAAGTAAATGCATGAAAGCAAAAAGAGGGCGAATGTTAAAAGGTGCAGCATAAAGAAAAGTGACACCGAAAATACATGCCGTGGGTAACTACTGACTTTCGGTAGGCTGACAGCCAAATCTCTACCACCAAAAACTAACGTCGCAGCCAAAACTACAGCTACAAATTGCGGCACGAGTGGCAATCGGTCGGCGAAAAACCGCACTACTCCTTGGCCTTCAACCAGCAGGTCCGAATCAAAACGGACAGAAACAATCAACAACTCGCAAAACGCGAGCATCAGCATTACTGCCCATTTGAGAAAGCCAGGCGCGCGATATCTAAATTTTTCACCCAGATGTATGAGCCCGGACATACTGCCCCCAACTAGTAACTTCACAAAACGTACGCCCACCATCACATCGAACACATGACTTCAGCGAGCATGAAATCCTGGAGCAGCCGACCGAGCAAGTGCCAGTTAGGATAAGTGACACCATCAACTGCTCATTGCAATTAGAAGCGTAAGATTACTTACGACGGAAACCGAGGCGTTCGGCGAGCATCAATCCACTCGCTGCCAAAACGGCGATTGCACCGGATGCAGCAGAAGGGGAAATCTCTGGAACGCCAAATACCGCACCGCCTGATGCGTACAGACTTGGCGCAAAGTTGATGACCGCAGCTACCAAAGTAGCAAGAAGAATTCCATGTATAGAATTTCGAATCACGTTATGAATCCTTAAAAACCAGGACAGAAACTGAGCTCTAAACTGCCACACTACCAAAAACCAATTGCGAAGTTCACTTTTGCAGATCTGGACTGCATCGAAATCAACCAGACTGATTCGAAAGTGCGCAGAACTTGGCGAATGATTGACACAGACTACTTAGCAGTGAAATCTTGTGCAACGGTTACGCAATGACAATTTTACATTTTTTAGAAAATCGCTGGCGGAAAATCGCCCGAATGGAAGTGAGCTTACCTCGGAGCGGTTGAAACTGCGGTTTTCCTTGATTTTTCACAGGCTTTAGTTGTGGAAAACAACCACCAAGATGACGCATACAATCTCCTATCAGTGCTTCCTTGTAGCAAGCTCTTGCTTCGACATGACAGGAGCTTGATAGGTTCGTAGCGCAGTTGCTCTTGAGGGAAACCGGATCTACTTCAGGTCGCTTGTCCGGTTTCTCACGAAACCAGCTACATGTGGGCTCTGGGCTTCGTGTCAGCTAAAAGTATCTTTAGTCCCGCAATGCCAATCGGGGGTGCAACCTGCCAGGGAATAATCGCCGTTCGAGTTGAATGTTGACGCATGACTTCACAAATATAACTTTCTTCGACATGCTGACGCTTCAATAGAAGTGCATCGTGAATCAATAACGGCGCCAGGCACTGATTGATGACCCATGCATAGGGTTCGATCTCAGCTCGCCGAAGCTCTTGCTGTAGTGCTGCGGCCTCGTGCACCGGTGTTGCCTCGGGGAGCGTAACTATCAGGACGCGAGTAAAGCTCGGGTCACGCAGGCGAGGAAGAAGCCGCTCGACAGCTTCGGGCATTTGCAGCGATTGACGGGTGACTTCACGATGATGGGCTAGCGCAGAATCGAGCAGCAACACGGTATGACCGGTTGGCGCTGTATCAAGGACCACGATGCCTTTGCCTCCCGCCGCCACAGCATCTGCGAAGGCTCTAAATACGGCTATTTCCTCCGTGCAGGGTGATCGAAGGTCTTCTTCCAGCAGCAATTTACCTTGCTCATCAAGTCCGGCACCTGCCGTCCGCATAACCTCCTCCGCATATTTCGCAGACTCTGCAACTGGATCGATTCGTGTAACGGACAAGTTGGGATGAGATCCACCCGCTAAAGCCGCAGCAACGTGGGCCGCTGGGTCAGTGGTGGAGAGTTGCACCGTTAACCCGCGCTGGGCGAGTGCTAATGCGATTGCGGCTGCGACCGTCGTTTTACCAACTCCACCTTTGCCCATCGTTAGAATTACCCCATGCTTGTGCGAAGCTAAATCGTCGATCAATTCGCCAAGAAGCGGCGGCAAGTTGAAGGGGTCATGTAGAAACTGAGCTGCTGGCATGAAGCTTGGTCGCACCAAACTGCGCAGCATCTCAACGCCCTGCACGCCCCCGCCGGTTAGCGGGACCAATGTTCTAGGTGGTTTTGCAATCGCGTTAGGAAGCATGCTGAGTGCTGAATCGCCGCGCTCTTGCATTGCCTTTGCGATCAGATCACTCATATCTGTCGCTTGGAAAATACCGTTTATAACCAAGTGCTGATTCATAACACCAAGACGGCCAAGTTCATCGCTTGTTCGTGCAGCTTCCCGCAGCGCGGTCTCTTCGGGTCTTGCAACGAGTACCAAGGTTGTTATCAGCGGGTCAACCAGTGCGTCAGCGGTTTGCTTGTACAGTTGTTGTTGAGCCTGCAAGCCAGCGAGTGGACCGATGCACGAAGTGCCTGAAGTATTCCGCTCCATGAAGCCAACCCAAGCCGAGGGCAGAGTCAGTAAACGCAGAGTGTGACCAGTTGGCGCGGTATCGAAGATCACATGGTCAAATTCGCTCGTCGCGGCAGTGTTTCCAAGCAACCGCGAAAACTCATCGAAGGCAGCAATCTCGAGTGTGCAGGAACCTGAAAACTGCTCTTCCATGCTGGCTATAGCCGCTGGGGGAAGCAGGTTTCGGTAGGGCCCGACCATCCGCTCTCGATACTCGGCGGCGGATTTTTCAGGGTCGAGATTCATCGCTGACAGACCCGGAACCGAAGGTACCATCGTTGGCTCGTTTCCCAGCCATGTTCCAAGCACTTCATCCAGATTCGATGCGGGATCGGTTGAAACCAGCAAGACTCTCTTGCCAAGATCTGCAAGACGAACGGCGGATGCGCAAGCGATCGTAGTCTTTCCTACGCCACCTTTGCCCGTAAAGAAAAGGTGGCGAGTAGCGTGGGAGAGGAACTCCATAGTTTAAAATCTCAATTCTCAGCGGGTGCGAACCACATGATAAGTAGCTGGTTTCGTGAAAAACCGGGACGCACTAGTGACCTTTCTTGTGCATCCGGTTTCTCACGAAACCAGCTACCCTGCTACCATTTCAAGATGCACATGGACTTAGCAGCAGCCAGTTGATCCACAGCACCCGCCGTTTTGAGCTACGGGCAGTAGTGACTGCTTTGAAAAACTTCCAGCAACTAAGGCTGTAAGTGATTCGCGCAGTGGATACACTTTGCAGCTTACGATTTGGCCGTCCACCACCACGACTGGTAAACAATCAGTTCCTTCACTGCCCAAAAGCTGGTGAATCTGTTTGTTCTCAACGAAGGCCATTGGTTGCTGTGCCAAGTTGTAGCGTTCCACCTGATGCCCCTGCGACTTGAGCCAGTCGAGGTCAGCCGCAAACTGGGGTAGGACTGGATCCACTTGAGGTCCGCAGACGCCTGTGCTGCAACACATCGGTTTGTCATAAACTTGAATCGTTTTCATGGATTTCTCTTTTTTATCGTTTATCGCCGAAATACGATGGATTGTCAAAGATTTACAATGCACCGACGAGTCGTTTGAGTTGTTTTAAAGCGGACTTATTGATGCAGTAGCAAACCCTGGGCCCATCGATCTCGCCCTCAACCAAACCCGACTCTTTTAGGATTTTCAAGTGCTGTGATACCGTCGATTGTGCCAGCGGCATCTCTTCCACGATTTCGCCGCACACACAGGATTTTTTCATTAGCAACAAGCGAATGATGCGGATCCGCGCCGGATGAGCAATGGCCCAAGCCAGCTTGGACAGGTCTTCAGCCGTTGCGTCGTCCGGCAGTGTTAGTTCCTGTCCGTTGTCGCAGCATTGGGTTTTCACCGAACTTTTCTTTTCCACGTCACGTTGCTCCCATCGAAGAGCCGTTTTCACAACTGTCAATCATAGTCTATCGTCGATTAACGATAGGTGAAGGGGCTCGTAAAGTCAAGATCGACTTCAAGCGAGTGTAGCTGGTTTCGTGAGAAACCGGATGCATTAGAGAGGTCACCGGTCCGCCCCGGTTTCTCACGAAACCGGCTACATTTGCTCGACAAAAATGCTTCACAGCGTTGCCTATTAGGCAACGCTGTAAAGGATTTTCTACGTAACAGAAATTGCGCTCTTAATGGTTTCTTTTGAGCCTGAGGCGATAGCCGATCGTCGCAGATCAAGATCGGCTAGCGCCTCAGGCTCATACGCTACCCCAAAGTTAAACTGTGAAAGCACTAGTCTGAATACGAGACCCACTGGAAAGCAATGGGCGTTGAGGCACACGGAAAACTCTTCAGAAGAAAATTGCCTCGAGCGGAACGTAACACCGCTTTCGTCTGAGCTACAATGTTCAGCTTCTGCAGCTTGCTCACCAAATAACAACCGACCCTGCAAGCTCGTCGTTACTGCACAGGTGAAGCCATGCGATTCCTCTCAATTGCCATCGTATTCTGCATAACCTCGATTCTGCTTTGCGATTGTCGTGTGGCTCAATCGCAGCCACCAGGCTGGAGTAAGTACTTTTTAACCGAAGTCGAAAAGATTCAAGCGGCAACGAACGCCGACCTCGCATCGGTAACAAAAGAGAACTGGCTCGAACGACAAGCGGCTTGGCGCACGGAACTGCGGACGATGCTTGGTTTAGAACAACAACCCGAGCGGACGGACTTGAAAGTAACCGTCACTGGAACGATCCACCACACGGGGTTGAACATTCAACGACTGCATTATCAATCGCGACCCGGATTGTATGTTGCAGCAGATCTCTATCTACCCGAGGGAGAGGCACCGAAAACAGGCTGGCCAGCCGTGCTGTACGTTTGTGGCCATGCGAAAGTCGAATCGAACGGTCGGCTGCTTGGCAACAAAACCGGATATCACCATCACGGATTGTGGTTCGCTCGACATGGTGTGGCTTGCTTGATCATCGACACGGTTCAACTTGGCGAATTGCACGGCGAACATCATGGCACATACAAACTGGGACGATGGGATTGGGTGAGTCGCGGATACACGCCTGCGGGGGTTGAAGCTTGGAACGCGATTCGAGGTTTGGACGTGCTTGAGGCTTGGCCGGGTATCGATGGCAAACGCATGGGGATTACGGGGCGCAGCGGTGGCGGCGCGTACAGTTGGTATGCGGCGGCGCTCGATGATCGCATTCGCGTGGCAGTCCCGGTCGCAGGTATCACCGACTTGCAGAATCACATCGTCGATGGCTGCGTCGAGGGGCACTGCGATTGCATGTACATGATCAACTACTTTGGCTGGGATTACTCAAAATTGGCGGCACTGATTGCGCCACGGCCACTGCTGCTTGCAAACTCCGATTCAGATGGCATTTTTCCACTCGACGGAGTCCTGCGGACTCATCAAGCCGTCGCTGGCGTTTACGCAAACCTCGGAGCTAAAGATAAACTTGGCTTGCTAGTCACGCCTGGCCCTCACAAGGACACGCAGGAGTTACAAGTAGGTGCGTTCAAATGGTTGCTCACGCATCTCGTTGGCCCAGACCCAATCATCGACTCGGCTGCCTTAAAGGAACTAACACCTGAGCAGCTTGCGGTTTTTGATCGCGAGATTCCGGCAGACGAGCGTGTGACTTCAACGGCCGAATGGTTCACACAAATGGCTACACCTGAGACAGATCCAAAAACTGCTTCTAAAAATTGGACTGCAAAGTGGCTACCGAACTTGCAAGCGAATACCCTGCGTCAACCGCTTCAACTGGCGACTACTCCACAGACATTCACTGCGACGAAGTCCGGCAACTCGAAAGTTGGCAATTGGAGTCTCTATCAATCACCGACTTCCGATGGTCTTGTGATATCCATTTTGGCTATCGAATCCACCGACAAATCAGCGGCGCGTATTCATGTCGGTTCCATCGATAAAATCGAACTAGAGGAATCGTCGATTCGGCAGTACCTGGAAAGCGAACCCGCGTCGCGACTCATTTCAGGTAACGCTTCGGCGAATCACTATTTCATTCAGAGCCGTAACTCAAACTGGCAAGCGAACGCAAGCAACTTAAAGAATCGAACCCAAGTCGTGCGGCGATTTTATTTGCTCGGAGAAATGCCAGAGCAACTGATGCTCGGCGATACGCTAGTTAGTTTAAATTGGCTTCGCAGTGAGTTGAAAGTAGCTAACGCAGCGATTACTGGAAGCGGCCGCGCCGCTCCGATTGCGACCATTGCAGCATTGCTCAACGCGCCCGCGGGTGGAGCTCCACTCGAAATGAAACGTGCTCCCACAATCACGGAATTAGTTGTTACGAATTACCCAAGCGACGCGGAGGCTGCGCCAAGCCTTCCTGGGTTACTGCGGGAAGTCGATTTTGCCAGTCTACTTACCGCGGCTCGTGGCATTTTAAAAGTAACTGAACTGCACTCGGACTCCAGTCCACCAAACCAGCCCTTGGTTGATTCGGCCATTGAGCCGCAACAAGCGACTGGGATGCGAATCGTCGAGGTCAACCAAACGAGTGCTACGATTTGGGTTCGAGCCACACGCTGGTCGCTGCCGAATCTGGGCGACATGGCCGAGTTGAAGTTTGAAAAACCGGCAGCGACTCAGAACATGGGGCCGCTGCTGCCGAGTGCAGGTGTCGACGGCTTGCGTTTCGGTGTGCCTGGCGTCCCAGCAGAGGTTCGCGCAAGTTATCGGCCGACGGGCAAGGGCAGCTGGATCAATACCGACTGGACTAAGGTCAGCAGTGACTCCGATTTTTCTGCTCTTCTAAAAATTTCAAAATTGGCACCAGATACGGAGTATGAAGTGCGAACTTTCGCGCGGGCGATCGGCAGCGAACTCGCATCTTCCGTCAGCGGCAAATTTAGAACGTTGCCCGATGCTGAAGTCAAATCAACATTTCGACTGGCAGTGGCCACTTGCCAAGACTTCCCTGATCGCGATGGGCCGCATGGATTTGACCTTTATCGCTCGATGCTTGAACGCAATACGAACGCCTTTGTGATGGCCGGTGATGTTGTGTACTATGACAAACTCGCTCGTTCGGTTCCACTGGCCCATTATCACTGGCAGCGGACTTATGGTCTGCCAACGCTCGTGAACTTCCATCGCCAAGTGCCAACCTATTTCTTGAAAGACGACCACGATACTTATGTGAATGACTCGTGGCCTGGATCGCGATTCAAGTGGACAGAAGATTTTTCATTTGAAGATGGTCAACGCATCTTTAAACAGCAGACAGGCTTGCCGTCACCCGCCTATCGGACGTTTCACGTTGGTAAGGACTTGCAAGTCTGGTTGATGGAGGGTCGCGACTTTCGCAGCCCCAACAACGCACCGGATGGTCCAGAAAAGAGTATTTGGGGCGCTGAACAAAAAGCCTGGCTCACCGGATCGCTAGCCGACTCGAAAGCAAAATTCAAAGTGTTGATTTCGCCTACGCCGATCGTTGGACCGGATCGAGAGAACAAACATGACAATCATTCGAACGATGTATTCGCAACGGAAGGAAACGAGCTTCGAAAACTCCTTGCGGCCCATCCAAACTTGGTCAGTGTTTGCGGTGACCGCCACTGGCAATACCACAGTGTCGATCCTGCGACGGGCCTGCACGAATTTTCGGTCGGTCCTGCCAGTGATCGTCACGCGGGTGGCTGGAACCCGAAGGATTTCCAAAAAGACAAACATCGTTTTCTAAGAGTGGCCGGAGGCTATCTTGAAATCGAACTCAATGGAACCGCGGACGAAAGAACACTTTCCCTTCGACATTTGGACACCCACGGTAACGAGCAACACAGTCATGTGCTCAGGTAGTTTGACTCGTGTCTGACAAGCATTTTCCGCTCGATGCAAAGTTAGCATGAAGTATAATGAGGACGAACTGGCTTTATTTCACAGGCCTTATTTCACAAGCTGGAGAAAATCATGGGTGAGTTGACCAGTTTCCACCGATTCCTTTCTGCGAGGCTCGAGCAATTTGGAGACGCGACAACACCTGAAGAAGCACTTGACATGTGGCGAGCGATCAATCCAAACCCAAACGACTTCGAAGAGAACCTTGGCGCGATTCGCGAGGCGCTTAATGATATGGATGCCGGTGAAAGCGGGGTTGATCTGCAGGCATTCGATGTTGAATTTCGTGCACGCCATAAGATTGCCTGATGTCGAAAGTATATCAAGTTACAGTTCTTCGCCGCGCTAACGAGGACATCGATTCAATCTATCGTTGGCTTTTCCAGGCTTCACCGAAGGGTGCTGCACTCTGGTACTCCTATTTTATTGAAGCTGCCGCAAGTCTTAAAACCGACCCTGCGCGATGTGGCATTTCACTGGAAGGTGAGCGGCTCGGAGTGCTCGTGAGAGATCGCTTTTTCAAAACGCCGACAGGTCGCGTTTATCGCATCGTGTTTCTTATCACCGATGCGGAGGTTCGGATATTGAGAGTACGTGGTCCAGGCCAGTCGCCACTTGTTCCACTAGACTTGCTGGAATGAATCTCTAATAAGTGTGATTCCTGCAGCATTTCCCAGCACTTTTGCTCAGTCGTTCAAATTCGGCTCGCCAGCAGCCGGTATCACAGTAGAATTCTAGGTGCAGGAACTCACTCCTCTCCACTGGCCCACGGGAAAATAAATGAACGAAGAAGTCCTTCAGCAGGTGCAATTGGTTTATGGCGTGGAAAATTGGTCCGCCGGCTATTTCGACATCAACTCTCGTGGAAACATTATCGTTCATCCTGCGGCTGGCGACCAGCGCTATGCCGATCTGAAAGAAATCGTCGATCACCTCGTTGAAAAACGCGACCTGCAGCTGCCGCTGTTGATTCGTTTCCCGCAAATTCTCAGCAGTCAACTGCGGACGCTTACCGCCGCGTACCAGGCTGCGATCACCGAATTCGAGTACTCGGGCCAGCACTATCCGTTGTTCCCGATGAAAGTGAATCCACGAAGAGAAGTAGTAGAAGAATTTCTGAGGGAAGGTGTTCGAAGTCGCGTGGGCTTAGAGTGCGGATCGAAAGCCGAATTGTTTGCGGCGATCGCACAGGAACAAAGCCCCGAATCGCTCTTGTTGTGCAATGGATTCAAAGACGAATCATTCGTGCGAACAGCCTTGCTCGGTGTGCAAGCTGGCAAGCGAGTCACGATCGTCGTCGAGAAGCTCAACGAGCTGCGAATGATTGTAAAGTTGGCTCAACAGTTAGGCATCGCACCCTGGATTGGTCTTCGAGCCAAGTTGTATTCGCGTGGTTCCGGCAAGTGGGCATCGTCGGGCGGGGATTCGGCCAAGTTCGGTTTGACCACTTCGGAAATTCTCGAATGCGTTCGAATGCTGAAGGAAGCCAAGCTTGATTCACAACTTAAGCTGATGCATTTTCATATTGGATCGCAGATCACCGACATCAAGCGTGTGAAGAATGCGATGAAAGAAGCGGCTCGCGTATACGCCAAGCTGCGACAGATCGGATGTGGCATTGAATTTCTAGACATTGGCGGTGGTTTGGGCGTTGACTACGACGGCTCCAAGACGCGTTGGGATTCCAGCGTGAACTACACCGTGCAAGAGTTTGCAAATGACGTTGTTTACAATTTGAAAGTAATCTGCGACGAAGAGAACGTGCCCACGCCGCATTTGGTGACCGAGAGTGGTCGCTTTATGACGGCCTATCACTCCGTATTCATCACTTCCATCCGCGACGAAATCGAAACGTTTGCCGACGATCAACCGGTCGTAACGATCGACGATGATGACCCGCAAGTGATCACTGAAATGAAAGCTCTTTGCGATTCAATTAACGTGAAGAATTATGTCGAGTATTACCACGACACGTTGGAGCTGAAGGACGAACTGCACACGCAATTCAACTTGGGTTTGATCAGTCTCGAAGATCGCGCCAAGGGGGAAGTGCTCTACTGGGAAATCTGCGCTCGAGCTCTGCATGAGTCAGAAGCGGATCGTTTCCCTGCTGAGGAATTTGAGCAGCTGAAAGGTATCTTGGCTCAAAAGTATCTTTGCAATTTCTCCCTTTTTCGCTCTGCACCTGATAGCTGGGCGATTGGCCAGTTGTTTCCAATCGTGCCTATCCATCGCTTGGATGAGAAACCTACTGACTACGCGACATTGGTTGACGTAACGTGCGATAGCGATGGAAAGATTGATCGCTTTATCGATCTGAAGGACGTGAAGGAAACGCTGGAACTGCATAACTGGGATGAGAAGTCGCCCTACTATCTCGGGATCTTTTTGGTCGGTGCCTACCAGGAAGTCATGGGCAGCCACCACAATCTGTTTGGCCATCCCAACGAAGCACAAGTTGTGATTGATAACGATGGCCGGTTCCATGTTACCAAAATCATTCCTGGCAGCCGAATTCATGACATGATGAATTTTGCAAGATACGATCGAGCTCAGTTGTGCGAAGCCTACCGCCGGCAATTGTCGGTGCAGGTTGCCGAAGGCAAGCTGACTCAGGCGAGTGCTGATGGCTTGCTGCAAGAATATGATTCCGTGGCCGACCGAAGCACTTATCTTGAGTAGCCTGTTTTGGGCAGCTGGTTTCGTAAGAAACCGGACGAACCCGTAAATCACGGTTATCGCATCCGGTTTTTTACAAAACCAGCTACAGCGTGATTCCGGTTTCTCGCGAAGCCAGCTACGAAAGAAGCCTCTAACTTAGCAACCGTAGCGTGCGCTTCTGCTGGGCGCTCTGAAAGGCAGTGTCGACAATGCGTTGCCCAAGCCGGCTCAACTCTGGCGACAGCGGCCCTTCGATAGGCAAGTTATTCTGCAGGCGGTGAACAATGTACTGCACCGGATTTTGGTTCGGTGCATCGATATGATCTGCTGCGACCGGCACTCCGGCTGGGTTTGAACGATCCTGAACCAATACCGACGCCTCGTAATCATAGGAACTGATTGTGCCTTCTGTTCCCACCAAAACGAAACCACACTTTGGCTGCGGTTGATGCACCCAAGGATCGGTGTAAGTGCCCCATCTAGTTTCGAATTTGCTGAGTCCGAATTCATAGCGTGCAATCGTTATTGAATGCTCGTCGACGTTGAGCCCCGCTGGCTCGTCGCATACACAAGTCACTTCAATCGGTATTCTTCCTTGCAGAAACCACGAACCAAGTGTCACGCCATAGCCGAGGTAGTCCAGGAGCGAGCCGCCCCCTTGTTCGCGACTGTAAAACCAACTGCTCGGTTTCTGGTGAGCTACATCTTCGGCGGTCACTTCAAGTTTGCCGGCGGTATGCCGAAGTGGGCCGCGATTGCCGCCGTAATAATGAACTTCGATCAAGTTGCCGATGCGGCCTTCCTCAATCAATCGTTTGGCGGTTCGGTGACTGGGCACCCAAACCATAGGCCAATTGATGGCTAGTTTTACCTTGGAACTAGCACAAGCTACAGTGATCCGGTCGGCATCAGCCAGCGAAGCAGCCATCGGTTTTTCGAGCAACAACGGGATTCCCAATGGCGCTAGTCGCTCGACCCACAGTGCATGATCGCCCGTTGAAGGGCAAAGAATAATCAGGTCTGGTTTTGTGCGCTCGATACACTCTTGCCAATCGGTGAACATTTGACTGGGAGACAAACCGAGGTCTTCCATTGCCGCCGACATTCGATTTGATTGAGCATCGCACACACCGACGACTTCGCACTGCGGATGCTCGTTAGCCATCCGCAGGTTATCGCCCATGTGCATGTGTTCAAAGGAGATGCCTACCACTCGAAGTTTCATGATGTTCCATTCAAGTGGTTATATTGCGCACCGTCCCGTTTAGGTCGGTAGCTGGTTTCGTGAAAAACCTGTGGGGGCATAGCTTCCAGTTTACATAATGTCATGTTTGGGGTCGTAGACTTGAGCCGTCGGCGCTAGCCGCGGGTGAACGAAGTGGTTGATTCGACATAACTTACTAACAATCTAAGACTAACGGGTTGCGGTCGACAGATTAACGTTGGACAAACTTTTAATCTTACACGACAACCACTTCGTTCACCCGCGGCTAGCGCCGTCGGCTCACTGGTGTTGATCCCAAAACTAAAGTTGGACACAGCACAAGTTTGCGACGACCTCCACGGTGCCAGATCTTCTCTAAAATTCAGAAAGCAGGATGCTTACCCCGCTTAGTTTCCGTCAGCGGGCTTGGCATCTCCAGGAGCGGCAGGCTTCGCGGTATCTGAGGGAGGGTCGCCGGCACCTTCCTTTTTAGCTGGATCTTTGCCTTCGCCAGCAGGTGGTGCCTTAGGCTGATCTAACACTTCGCCGAGTTCTTCCTTCTTTTCCTGGTATTTAGGATACTGAGTTGTTAGGGCAGGGATTTCTCGCACCTGATCCATGACTCGTTCGATTAGTTTCTTCGTTTGGCTAATCAGCGTGTTCATCGTGGTGATCTTAGTAGAGTCATTCACGCGAGTCTGCAACGATTCCACGGCTTTGAGCAGATCGCTAGCGGGGGTGGAAATCTCGGCTGGAAGCTCCATATCGACCAGTCCTTTTCCCACAGCAGAAACAGGTCGGAGGCCCTTCATGGGTTTGCCATCCAGAGCGACGTGTGCGGTTTGAAGAATCTGATTTACATGACGGCGGGTCATGCGAACTTCCCAAGGTTGCGTATCAAGCGGTCTAGGTTTCGGACCGGTGGGTCCCATACCCATGCCGCCCATTCCCATACCACCCATGCCTCCCATTCCCATGCCGCCCTCACCCATACTGCCTTCCATGCCGCCGCTACCCATACCGCCGCTGCCCATTCCTCCGGAACCGTATCCATCGCCCATGCTGCCGCCCATTCCACCTTCCAATCCGCCACCCATTCCACCCATTCCACTCATGCCGCCACCGGATCTCATGTTGAGAGTGTCTTCTTCGCGCTCGTACCACATAACAAGCTGTTGTTCGAGCAACTGAGCAAGGCCGATGAAGTATTGAACCTTTTGTTCGTCAGTCATTTTGAATTTGGTTTGGTCAACACGCGGCAGATAATCAGCTGCGGCCAGTCGTACGCTGGGCAATTCTTTATCATCGAGCAAACGTGCAATGGCCGGTGTAACTCCATGATTCGCAGTCAACGAAGTCAAGACGTCGAAGCCGCGGCGGATTACCCAAGCGTGTGCCTTGACATCAATCGCTGATTTCGGTTTCGACGCCACAAGCACGGCCATTACCTTTGCAACTCCCTCAGCGTTTGCAGGCGAGAGTCTAGTGAACTTCACATGTCGATTTACTCCGTAAAGTGCAATAGCTCGCAGGTGAAGCGGTTGAGTTTCATTTCTTGCAATATTTACAAGTGGCATGAACGTTTCTGGATAAGGCGAGTTGGATGCGAGTTCTAATTCACTCAGCGCTGCCATGGAGTTAATCCGCGCGATGTTATGAAAACTTGGGTTCGTCGCGATATCTTTGGCCAGCGCAAGAAGATGGTCAGCTGCTATTTTTTTAGCAGGCTCTGATGCTGCTGAACGAATAACGCCGATCAGCAGGTTGCGAATCTGCGCGAATCCAGCCATATCGCTGTCTGCAGCCACGTTGCTAAAACGAGCTACTTCGTTAAACACATAGCGCTTTATGAGCACTGGGTCAACGTTCGGCTCTTTATTTTTTAACATATCTCCAACACGCTTTAATTCACCCGCGGCAAATTTCTCTGGCTTCAACGGAGGCACCAATGCCGCCGGTTGCGCATACACACGAGCACACATGGCGAATTGCGAAGCCAACGCGACAACCAAAAAAGCGTTTTTCAAAGTGAACATTTCACTGCTCCGATGTGCAAAGGGCCCAATGTGCAAAGGGCCCTAGGTGCAAAGGGCACTATGCGATTATGTGCGAAGAGTTTGCGGACTTATATTGCTTGCAGATGCAAATTGCTTTCTGCAAGCGGCGAAGAAGCGAATCGGTCCGATACCAAAAAGGCGACGAGCGAACCTACGGATTTCTCCCCAATCAATAGGCTACCCGCTAGCAGGGGTGAGTGTCAACTTTTTAATTCGCATTTCGCGAGAATCAGCCGTTAGAGACCCAGTAATCGCTGCAACTGGCACCCTGAACGTGGTGGATGTCTGGCGACGGGAAAACGCCCGGGAGGTCCTCAGCGTACCAAGTATCCAAAACTTGGTCCCAGTCGGCTCTGGAACGGACGTGAGTAAACTGCGGACGGACTTCCAAATGGCGAGGATGACTGGCGGCGTATTTGATCCCGAACTTACGCAAAAGCGGGCCCGTTCGCAACTCTCCGTAAAGCTCCTCTGCCAAACTCCAGTGTCGTTCAAGCACGCTGCGCTGCTCGTAAACGCTGGGCGCTTCCGGCATCGGTTTCCCTTCAGCCAAAGCGCGACACTGCGAGAATATCCACGGGTTACCGATTGCACCACGAGCTACCGTAACACCATCGACGCCTGTTTCAGTCATCATTCGCAAACAGTCACGCGGCGTAAACAGATCACCGCTGCCAAGAATGGTGTGGTTCGGAAACTCTCGCTTCAGGTTCGACAGAAAGGTCCATCGACTCGGTCCGTTATATCGCTGATAAACGGTTCGACCGTGAATCGTTGCAGCGGCAATTCCAGCTTTAAACGCTCCATCGAAGATCGTATAAAAGTTATCGCGGCTTTCGTCCGTATCGTCTAAGCCCCGACGCATTTTGACTGTAACCGGAATCTCAGGCGGCACGATATCGCGAGTTCGACGAACGATTTCCAGGGCCGTTGCTGGTTGGCTGAGATGAAAACCACCGCGGCATCTCCCCAGCACTTTTTTCACGGGGCAACCAAAATTGATATCGATTACTGCAAAGCCGGCTTCGACTAAACGCTTGGCACCAAGCGAAAACTGCTCCGGTTCGGCGCCCATTAACTGGCCGGCAACTGGTTGCTCTTCCGCAGAGTTGAACAAGTAGTGGCGGTTCTTGGCCCGATCCTTCATGGCCACTAGGAACTGGTCCAGCATGACTTCGCACAGCGAATAACTCGCTCCATGTTCACGAGCCAGCATTCGCATTGGCCAGTCACTGTAGCCACTTAACGCCGCCTGAACTACCGGAAATCCGATATCAAGATTCCCAATTCGCAGGTGAGGTAGCTTTTCCTGTGCGGGTTTCGAATCATCGACAGGGGTTGTATTCGTTAAAGTCATCGCAATCGACTCAAGTTAAATCGAAATAGGGATCGATAAAGAGGAAAGCACGAGATTGGCTCGGTCAGACTCCATCGTACCTGGAGGTACCAGCATGTCCCACCTCAAAAGAGTAGCTGAATCAGTTTCTTTGCGTTTCACCAAAAACGTAACGCATATTGCTTTAGCGTTTACCTGCTTCGTTATGAATGTCTGCGGTTGCGCAGTGGTTCAAATCCCAAGCTACCGCCTCGAGGAATGCGCTGCCGAAAGTTATGCCGCTCCGCCCATTGTTCTTCCAGCAATGCCGTCAGTGCCCATGCCAGGTTGGCTAGCACATTGGAAAGCTGAAAAAGATTTGCCCAAACCGCCTGCCGCTCCTCGATTCCATCCGTTACCGACTCGACCCATGTTCCAGGCGGGCCCGACACCGGAATTTGGCATGGGAGCACCCGGCGAGGCGGGTTGTTATGGAACGCTACCGCCTGCCCAATCGTGGAATGCAGTGGAATCTATCCCGGCCAAGCAGGTGCCAACTCTAGCGAGCCCGCTGTAGGTGTAGCTGGTTTCGTAAGAAGCCGGATCGCGTTAAAAGTGGCCATGCAACTGCTGGTTTCTTACTAAACCAGCTACCGTTGCTCGCTGAAACGCCTTGCTGAATTGGCGTTTAGCTGGTAAATTCCGTCCTTCCAAAACTTGATTCGCGGCGCAAACTAGTGCTTTGTCCAACTTTAATTTTAGGATTCGTCGATTATCAGGGTAGCGGAAGCCGTCAAGGCTTTCGAGGGCCGACACAATGCTTTCGAAATGCTTAACGCATTCCGCTACCCCAAAATCAAAGTTGGACAAAGCACTTGGGTCAACTCACCCTAGTTTGCTTGAAGGCACGGCCTTTCAATCCGAGCTGCGAATACCGAAACGATCCTGTTTTCAGTACTTTTGAGGCAAATATGTCATCACAATCACCATCCACTGTTCGCCGCGCACCGACGGCAAAAAGCCGCGCCCGCAAGCGTTCTCGCATTCGTTCACGGACCAAGAAGAAAGATCCGCTGTTCGTCGATGGCAAACGTCCAAGGCCCATGTTTGTGGACTACAAGGACGTTGAGCTTCTACGCAAACTTGTGAACCGCCATGGACGAATCGTTGGCCGTCGCAAGACAGGTTGCTCGGCAGTTAGCCAGCACGCGATTACCGCTGCGATCAAACGAGCTCGCTTTATGGCTTTGCTGCCTTACGTTGGCGAGTAACTGAGTTTGTCGATTTCTGGAGTTAGTTGATTTTTTGCACAGTGCCGAATCGAGTCTTCATTTGGCCGGGCTTGATTTACGCAGGGCATTCTCATGGAGTTGAAGGAATTCGTCACTTCGTTGGAAAACCTTGCCGTTTCAGCTGAGCAAGCTTTCACTAATGCAAAATCGCACGAAGACTTCGAAGCCGCGCGAGTGCAGTTTGTCGGTGCTCGCAGCGGTCAGATGAAAGCGATCCAAAAGGAACTCGGTTCAGTACCAGCTGAGTCACGGCGCGAAGCCGGTATGAAACTCAACGAAGTCAAGAATCGCATCGAAGCGGCATTAGGCGAAGCCCAGACTCGCGTTAGCTCGGGCGGAGCTTCAAAACCATCCGGCCCGATTCTCGATCCAACGTTGCCCGGAACGCGTCGCCACTTGGGCCGCATTCACCCGATCACACAAACCATCGAGCATCTTAAAGAGATCATGGGGCGTTTAGGGTTCGCCGTTGTAGAAGGCCCCGAAGTCGAAGACACCTGGCACAACTTTATCGCTCTGAATATTCCTGAAGATCATCCTGCTCGCGATCCGCTTGATAACTTTTACCTAAGTGTCGCTGGTAAAACATCGGTCGATGTGAATGCTGACGAAGCCCGTTTGCTGCGCAGCCAAACGAGTACAGTTCAAATTCGAGTGATGGAGTCAAACCCTCCTCCCGTTCGAATTATTTCACTAGGGCGAGTTTACAGGCCTGATCCAGCCGACGCGACGCACTTTCCGATGTTCCATCAAATGGAAGGTTTGTGGATCGACCGCGACGTGACGATGGCTCAACTGAAAAGTGTTTTGCGGATGTTCGCAACCAGTTATCTAGGTAGCGATGTTACGATCCGTTTTCGTCCAAGCTTTTTTCCGTTTACCGAGCCCAGTGTCGAAGTTGACTTTCTGTGGAATGATCAGTGGATTGAATTCGGCGGGGCGGGCATGGTCGATCCGAACGTACTAAAAGCCGTCGGCTACGATTCTGAAAGTTTTACTGGTTTTGCGTTTGGTTTGGGTGTCGAACGGTTATGCATGCGGCGCCATGGAGTGCTCGACATTCGCGACTTGTATCGCAACGACCTCCGCTTTCTACATCAATTCTAAATTCATCCGTAAGGCACCTGTGCGATGCTTGTTTGCTGGGAGTGGCTTTCGCAATACGTCAAACTGACGACTGATCCAGATACTTTGGCAGATCGTTTTGCGATGTCTGGTTTGAATCATGAATCGACCGCACACGTCGGTCAAGACACGGTCATCGATCTCGAAGTCACCAGTAATCGCGGTGATTGCTTGGGCCATATCGGTGTTGCTCGTGAAGCTTCGGTATTGCTCGATCTACCACTATGCATTCCTAACCCACAACCTAAGTCGAGTGGCTCGCAAGCCAGTGACTTGCTTAAGGTTGAGAACCAATTCGGAGCAGGTTGCTCACGTTACACGGCACGTGTTATTCGCGGTGCGAAGATCGGCCCCAGCCCGGCCTGGTTGGTTCGTCGACTTGCCGCGGTCGGTATTAACTCCGTCAACAATGTCGTTGACATTACCAACTACGTGATGATGGAATGCGGTCAACCTTTGCATGCCTTTGACCTTAAACACATTCGCGGCGGCAAGATCATCGTTCGGGCCGCGATGAAGAACGAGAAGTTCCTTGCGATCGATCATCACACTTATGACCTCGATGAACGCATGGTCGTTATTGCCGATGCCGAGCGAGCCGTTGCATTGGGCGGTGTGATGGGTGGAGCGGATAGCGAGGTTTCTGAAAGCACGACAGATCTGCTGATTGAATCAGCCGCTTTTGAGCCGCTGCTTATTCGCCGAGCCGCACGCAAACTGAAACTACAAAGTCCTTCGTCTTATCGCTTTGAACGCCGTCCTGACCCAGCTGGTCTCGATTGGGCCAGCCGTCGATGTTGCGAAATGGTTCTCGAAATTGCTGGCGGCACGCTTTGCGACGGCTTCATCGATAGTGCCGCAGAACCGCAACCACGTGAAGAGATTCGTTTTCGGCTATCGCAGATCGAACGCATTCTCGGTATTGACATTTCAACGCAAGAAACCGATCGCATTCTGAAGGCTCTCGGTTGCAGTGTTTCAGCCATTAATCCATCGACGTTAAGTGTAACTCCGCCCAGCTGGCGTGCAGATTTACAACGCGAAGTTGACTTGATTGAGGAAGTGGCCCGAATCCACGGGTACGACAAGATTCCAGAGAATGTGGCCGTTCCACTTTCGGTCGCTGCTCAGCGGCCCAAAGATGTCGCAATGTGCCGCGCTCGGCATGTGTTGAGTGCTTATGGCATCGACGAAGCGATGACGCCTAGTGTCGTGACCGAACAACTCGATCAATGTGGCAGCGTTTGGACGGATGCTGCGGCTCTGACAACCGAGATTCCGCTGTTGATTGGCGCCAAGTATTTGCGCCGGAGTATTTTGCCCAGTCTGCTCGCCGCCAAATACATTAATCAGTCCCAATCGATTCGCGATGCACAGTTGTACGAAGTCGCCACGGTGTTCATTCCGGGCGCTGCAGGTACGTTGTTGCCGCGCGAGCAATCGGTGCTTGCCCTGGTAGGTTTGAATGATCTGTCCGCCGTCAAAGGTGTCGTTGAAGACTTGATCTCCCAGACGGCCAGCAAGAAAACTCAGGTGCAATGGGTTGTTGCGGACCACGCCTTCTTTGCGTCTGGCAGTTCGCAGCGTGTCGAACTGGACGGCAAAGTGCTTGGCTACGTTGGCGTGGTGAATGCAAAAGTTCAAAACCGCTTGGGGCTGGATCAACCCGTTGCCGCTGCGGAACTGAACGTCGATCGGCTGACTTCGGCGCTTGAAGAAGTTCGCCGTGCCGACGCTGTGAGTGCATTTCCGTCCATCGCTCGCGATCTTAATTTCGTTGTTGACGAACCTCTCCGCTGGAGCGAAATCGAGGCATCGTGCAAAGCCGCTGGTGGCGAGTTTTTGAAGTCCGTCAATTATCGCGAGACTTATCGCGATCCACAAAAAGATGGTGCCAACAAAAAGCGGATTTTGCTCACACTCCATTTTCAAAGCATGGACCGAACGCTCAACAGCCAAGAAGTCGATCAAGCTGTTGCCGACATTATCGCTCAGTGCGCAAAGGCGTTTTCAGCGAAGCTGCTTGGGTAGACAACTGCTGTTTGACTTTGTGTTATCATCCAGGCTAAGTGAGCCGACGGCGCTAGCCGCGGGTGAACGAAGTGGGGCAGTTTGATTTGCGCATGGTCCTGCCAATGCTGTTGATTGTGCGGGCCGGATTTTGCTTAACTCGGACTATTTGACATGAACGACAACGACTCCGAGACCCGCGGCTAGCGCCGACGGCTCACTGAACCGCGATTCTTATCGTGGGCCGCTCCTGCCGGATGCGCCGGAGTTGAGCTTGCATCGAATGGTGGCACCCGGCAGGAGCGACCCACGAAAACCTACGCAGCCATGTGTATTCGTCTACGCGAGAATACCGTCTATGACTTGACCGTGGACATCAGTCAGACGTCGATTGATTCCGTTGTGATAGTAAGTCAGCTTCTCGTGATTGAGTCCGAGCAGATGGAGAATCGTCGCATGAAAATCAGGAATCGTTACTTTGTTCTCTCCGACAAAATAACCAATCTCATCCGAGGTACCGTACTGAAAACCTTTTTTGACTCCAGCTCCCGCTAGGAAGCATGTGAACGCCGTTGGATGATGATCGCGACCGGGCGAACCTATACCTTGTGTCGCTGGACTGCGTCCGAACTCAGTGGACCAAACGAATAGCGTATCTTCGAGCATGCCGCGTTGCTTTAAATCTTGAATAAGGGCCGCAACCGGTTTGTCCATGGTGGCTGCTTGAGCGTCATGGTTCTCCTTAACGTTCTCATGTCCGTCCCAATTGATCCGCGGTGAACCAAAGGAACCGCCGTTAAGAATTTGCACGAAGCGTACACCGCGTTCGAGTAAACGCCGTGCAGTCAAACAATTTCTCGCGAAACCTTTGTTCGCTGGCTCATCAACGCCGTACATCTGCTGCGTAGTCGCGGATTCATCAGCCAAATTGGTTGCATCTGGGATGCTCATCTGCATCCGAGCCGCTAATTCGTAGGATCGAAGTCGCGCTGCGAAAGCTGTATCACCAGCATTTGCGGCCGCAAATTCACTGTTCATGGAAGCTAGCAGCTTCATGTCAGCAGCCCGCGCCGATATTGAAATACTGTCGGGAGTTCGCAGATCTGCAACCGGCTCCAAAGAGTTAGTACGGAACGCCACCCCTTGATGATTCGCTGGCAAGAAGCCGCTTGTCCAATTGATCGAACCGCCCGCAGGCAAACCACGTGGATCAGGCAGGACAACAAACGCTGGCAAATTCTCGTTCTCGGTTCCTAAGCCATAGCTCAACCACGAACCCATGGAGGGAAAGCCGTTGAGCGTAAAGCCGCTATTCATTTGAAAGGCAGCCGGGGTATGGTTGTTACTCTTGGCATACATCGAGTGAATGAAGCAAACATCGTCGACACAGCCGGCTAGATTCGGCAACAGACTGCTAACCCATGCGCCTGACTTACCGTGACGATTGAAGTCGTAAACGTTTTTCATCAGCCGACCGGGCTGTCCGAAAAATCCCAGGTTCTCGCCCTTGCCTTCCATGGTTTGGCCATCCAATCGTTTCAACTCGGGCTTGTAGTCAAACGTATCGAGATGACTGACACCGCCTGCGCAGAACACTTGTACAACGCGTTTTGCTTTCGGTGCAAAGTGCGGCTGGATCATGGAACCCAAATGAGGCTTCGACGAATCGGCGAGTGCATCGCGATTGAGCATCCAGGCCAACGCGATCGCTCCAAGTCCACCACCAGAATTCCAAAGAAAATGACGACGTGGAAGTGGGGTACTGTTATCGGACATAAATAAACTCCGTTGAATTAAGCAAGGCCCAGCAAACACTCTTCAAGTCGCGTTCTTTGGACGCAGCGATCGCTCGAGCAGCTTCTCCGCTTGTTGGCTCGCGACCCAAAGTCAGTTTATAAGCATAGTCTACTGCACGGCCAATGTCTCCGTCCCCCTTCTGCGAAGCTCGTTCCGCAAGTCGCCCGCCCATGCGTTGCACAAAGGCATTGTTCATCAGTTCAAGTGCTTGCAAAGGTGTTGTTGTTACACTCCGCCGTGGCGTCTTCACACTGGGGTCAGGACAATCAAAAGAATCGAGCAGCGGGTCTTTTCCGCTGTTCACGTTAATTCGGTACACGGTACGTCGATTGAATTCTGGTTCGTCGCGATCAACCGGAGTGTAAAAAGTTGCGTTGAACTCAGTGGTCGTGAATGTCCTGCTGCTAGGCCCGCCGGCTTTGGTATTCAGCTGGCCACTTGCGACCAACATGGCATCACGTACAGCTTCGGCCTCTAGTCGCCGAGGGGCGTATCGCCACAAAAATTGATTATCCGCATCGATCGCTGCCGCATTTTCATTGAATTGCGAAATTTGTTTGTAGGTTGCTGAATTGACGATCAAACGATGGAGGGCTTTGATGCTCCACCCGCTCTCAATGAAATTAGTTGCTAACCAGTCAAGTAATTCGGGATGTGTCGGTCGCGAACCGCTAACTCCGAAATCGTTTGGAGTTGACACGATGCCTTGCCCAAAATGCAAAAACCAAATGCGGTTGGCCATAACCCGCGCAGGCAGCGGGTTGTGGTCATCAGCTAACCAGTCCGCGAATTTTAATCGACGTTCCGCTTCAGGCGCATCAGGTGCCAGGCCGAAGTTTGCATCGACATTGGGTACAGCGGCAAGCCCACCAGGCGATACGACTTCAGCAGGTGAAGTCACTTCGCCTCGCTTCAAACGCTTCGTAGGTTCCGGTTGCACACGCACTCCAGCATACGATACGGCTACAGCGGACTTTTCAAAAACCGAAAGTGCCTCACGAGCTCGGTTAGCGTCAGCAATGGCTGCGTCGCGTGCACTTAGTTGTTCTGGAGTGAGGCACGCGAGTATCTCGGATTGTGCTAGAGTTTTGCCGCCCGAGCGATAGGAGGCCAGAACCTCCTCGGGTGTCAGCGCTCGATCATAGAGGGCAGCCTGCCTAATGTCACCGGTCAAGTATGGTCGACCTCCCCCGGTATGTCGCAAGCCAAGTACGATGTGAGCATCACCGGCTTTGAACACTCTCAACGGAGATGCTGCCTGGTAAGCCTTGCCTAGCCGCTCGCCGTTACGATAGAAGGTAATCTTGTTGTCGTTGCTGTAAACCATGGCGACATGCACAAACGTTCCGCTCGCAGCGTCCTCGTCTGGTAATTCGAGATCCTTCGTTCTTGCAAACCCCTCACTGCCAGCGGCCCACTTTTTGGGTTTTTGCTCGCCAAAGACGATCGCATCAAAAACTTGACCGCTATTCGTCTGCAGAGAGATCGCCGCTCCGCCACCCTGATCGAGATTCGCAAGCGACACCCAGGCTTCGAGTGTCTTTTCACCGATGTCCTTGGTCAAGGGCGAAGATTTGAAGTGAGCACCTTGCTTGCTTAACTTAAGAAGTCCACCTGCGATTTCAGCACCGCCTACCACTTCTCCTTGCACGACGAGTGAAGGCTCACCATCAAATGTCCATTTCGCATAAGCAGTAGGTCCGAAGGCAGCATTCTCATCAGCACGTTTCTGGGTTGCCAAGCTACGCCCGACCGCTTCGATCTTGGTAATTCGCTCACTTGCTTCAGCCACTGATTGTTTTAGGTTCGCTCGTTGCTTGTCGTGAGCTTTCTTGTCTTCATCACTTGCGATCGACCGCTCACCGTGCTTCACCCCTTCGAACACTGCTTTAACGCGATAGTACTCTTCGTGTGAGATGGGATCGAATTTATGAGCGTGGCAGCGAGCACAGTTGATGGTAAGCCCGAGAAAGGTTTGGCCGACGACACCGATCATGTCTTCGAGTTCGTCTTCGCGCGTGATTGCACGCTGAGTTGCATTCTTCTGCGCATTGCCGGCTTGATCGTAGGCTCCGCAGACCAGTAGACTCGTCGCGACGATACCATCACTGGTTGTCGGGCTGATTACGTCACCAGCGATTTGTTCGCGCATGAATTGATTGTAGGGTTTGTCTTCATTGAAACTCTTGATCACATAGTCGCGGTAGTGCCACGCGTTCTCGCGCAGTCGATCGTATTCAAACCCTTGGCTTTCGGTGTAACGAGCCACATCCAACCAATGCCTGGCCCAACGTTCGCCGTAGTGCGTTGACTCAAGCAGGCGATTAACCAGTAACTCGTAAGCGTTCGACGACGTGTCCGATATAAACGACTCAATCTCATCAGGTGAAGGTGGCAATCCAATCAGATCGAAACTCAAGCGTCGAATCAGCGTCCGGCGATCCGCTTCAGCGTTAGGTGTCAACGTATTAGCGGTCAGCTTCGCCGACACGAATGCATCGATCGGGTTTTTGCTTGTCAGTGGAGCACTGGGCTTGATCAGAGGCTGAAGCGACCAGTGCAATGATTCAGATGTCCCGGCAAATTCGTCGGGCCAAGTAGCTCCTTCGTCAATCCAAATTCGCAACTTATCCAACTGCTTGCCACTTAACGGCTCTTTTCCGGAGTCTTTGGGCGGCATGAGCAAATCTGGCTCGTCGCCATTTGCGTAGCGAAACAGCGGACTCTTGGCAGCATCGCCAGGCAGAATGGTCTTTTCGCCAAGGTCGCCTCCTTTGAATGCGTTATCACGCATGTCCAATCGAAATCCGCTTTCATGTTTCTTAGAGCTATGGCAGTCATAGCAATGAGATTTCAAAATTGGCAATATCTCATTCGCAAAATCGATTTTTGCGAACGCGTTCGTTGCTGCGGCGCTCCAAAGTAACACGAAACCAAGTTGGCGAAATGCATTCATCGTAGATAGAACAAGCATGTGAGAGGTTGAGCCACTAAGTTCTACGCGCCGCCAGGAAGTGCATCTTATTCGAATTTGCTACTTTCAGAGTGCGTTGTCAAGGGCTCGCTTTGGCATCTTCTGGAAATGCAGCCGCGAACATTTCATGAGCTTGAGCTGCAGGTGCTTTCCATCCTAAGTCACGCAATAGGTCGCGTCGTTTTTCTAGATACCAACGAGGGGCAATCGTGCTTCCGTGGAGTTCAAGTAATTGTAGTGCCCGGCCAAACCAGTTGTCACGCCGCAGCATTCGAATTTCAAGCAATACGAACTCTACATGCCCAGGACCCACCAAACTCATGATTTGCGTATACACACCCACTAACTGGGAAGCGACTTTCTCTCGCACTTCTTTTTCTAATGGTTTTTTCTTCTCAAGATCCAGGTCCAGTCGATAACCCAGTGCGCGAGCTTGCCGATAGAGTGTCATTGCAACTGCGACTTTCTTGACCGCCGGGTCAATTTTTTTGTTGCTCTCAAGTAGTCCGCGCAGTCGACTCGCCGCATCAGCAATTTCCGCCGGGTACTCTTCACGATACTGTGGCTGGTCAAGCCAATGTAACTGTAGTTGTCGAAGCCCAATATCGTTTGGTACCTTTTCAAGTGCTACGCGAAGCTTTTCAGTATCTGCAGCGGTCGGTTTTGCTTTGGGTCCAAACAGCTTGTTGCGAATGGCCTCGGCCTTTTTGTCAGGATCAAGGACCGGGTCTTCCATTGCGGCAGTTGATTTCTCGACAGGCTTTGAAGGCTGAGGACTCAGCTTTTCAGTCGAATAGTTCGTTAACCACTCCTTCTGCGCAGTCAACTCTAACCTCAGTTCCTCTTTCGTAGCATTGTCATTGAGTTGAGTTTCAATTTGCGCCAGCTGAGCTTTGCGCCACTCTGCAGCAGTATTTCCTTTAGACAAGACCGTCAGTTGGCCTAAGGCAATGCCTGCATGAAGCACCACCAACGTCGCACTGCAAACAACCTTGAGGTACGCGGAAGTACGCATCCCATTCGCAATCATAGCTCTACTCTTCGAACAAGGAGAAATTCGGTTTTATCGTATGGTCACCGCAGGAAGTAGTCTAATCTAGCATCTCACTTACCGGACTCCCATGCTATCAACTAAACTGCAGCGCAAGCATTTTTTTACGATCTGGTCGGTATCACTGCGGTTTTTACAATGTGCGCGTTCACGGGAAAAGTCGTTGAAAAGTCAAATTTGAGCTCAAAATGCTGTTTATTGGCCATTGCTCTAGTTGTCGATAAGCGGATTTGCTACGGTCCGCTATCCCGTCGGTGTGTGGCATCGATGCTACATATCAAAGCTCGCAGAAAGGAATTCTCTTGGGCTCACGACTTAAGCGAACCATGCGCCAGCGAACTACACGAACCGCTTTACTTGCAGCCTTAATCTGCGGGGTGAGTGGCTGCATGGACGGGCCATTCTATGCAATGAAAAAAATGAATCCTTACTACCGGAAACAGTGGGAGAAGGATCAGGAGATTGGGCCAACTTATACGCAACGCATCGAAGAACTGGAGTTGCTTCAATCGCGACTGGCAAGTTATTCACCGGACGACCAACTGCGTTGGGCCATGCAATTAGAAAAGCTCATTCAATCCGATCCGAGTCCTGAGTTTCGTGCTCGCGCAGTGCAAGCAATAGCCTCGGTTCAAAATGATACCGTAACGCGTGCACTTAACCGTGCATCGGCCGACGACGTTGAAAAAGTTCGTATGGCTGCAGCCAAGTCCTGGGGAATACAAAAAACAAAACCTGCTCGCGAAATGCTGCTGAGTATGGCTACTTCCGATACAAACAACAGCGTTCGCGCCACCGCGATTCGTTCGCTAGGCAACTTTGAAGATCCCGAAGTCCGTCAATCACTGGCCGGTATGATTGACGATCGCAGCCCAGCTATTCAATATGAAGTCGCACAGAGTCTCGCTAAACTGACCGGTCGAAACTATGGCGGTGATTTTGAAAGCTGGAAGAAATTCCTGAACGGCGAAGATGTTCCTGAACCCGAGCCGAAAACGATGACCGCCCAAGCTCTTGACTATGTCAATCCTTGGAAATAGTCACTGACTTAAACTGGCAACGCGAGCTTTCCAAACAATGTCGTGTCCGTTGCTAGCGGTTCGCCTAAAGTTTGGAAGCCCTTCTTGGCGTATAATTTTCTCGCTGGATTGTCGGCGCGAACTTCTAAAGTGATCGCACAACAACCCAGCGAATTCGCAAATTCAATGACGGCATCAATCAACTGCGTTCCAACTCCACGAGCGCGATAGCTTTCGAGTACGGCTAGGTCGTGGATATTGACCAGTGGTTTGGCTTTGAATGTTGAGAAACCGATGAAGCAAACCGCAATTCCAATTGGCTGGTCGGTGTCATAAGCCAAAAAGACACGTGACATCGGATGGGCTCGCAGACCCTCAATCAATCGGCTTCTTACATCTTCTGGCAAAGGTTGGCTGTTTCCCATTTCATGTTGCGAGTAATGATCCAATAGTGAAACTACTGCAGCCTGACATTCAGGGGCACCTAGATCGGCCAAACGTACGCAATAGGACATGTGAAAATCGTTCTCGGCGAATGAGTGTTGGTTAGTTGAGCTAGCAACTGCAAACCGTCTATTGTGGTCGAATGATACCATCGCGCGTAGAGCCATGAAGTGGTGATGAATTATGAGCTGTCGGCACTACTAGCCAGGCTGAATGTGAGCCGTCGGCGCTAGCCGCGGATAAACGGAGTCGTTGTCGTTCATCGCCAATAGTCGAGTTCAAGCATATAAATCGGTGACAATCCAGCGGCAATGGATGGACCGTGGATCTTCAGACCGCCCGACTTCGACTCACGGGTAGCGCCAACGCCAGACCGCACCCGAAATCTACTCTAAATTCTTGCGGTTCCATTAAACCGAATGTATCGATTGTGCCGAATGAGACATTAGTGCCATGGGGGGTGCCTGGCGCGAATGCTTGCGCTGGGTTGGTGTACTGAGTATCTTTCGAATCGACTCGGTCTGCTACCCATAAGGATATCCGGCGTGCTCTCGACCGGAACAGTGAAAAAACATAATCAACGCGGCCATGGCGTCGCTAAGCGTACTATCGTTTTTACGATCGTGGGGCTGAGTTTCTTCGTGCTGACCGGCTGCAGTCTTGTACCGGATGTGCGTCACAAACCTCAGTTGATCAACCCATTCCCGCAAATTCAACGCATAGCGGTTCTGCCATTCATTAACCAAAGCGAAGAACCTACTCTTAGCGGAGAACGAGTCGCGCTTGCCTATGCGAACGAGATTCAATCCATCCGCGGATTTGAAGTTTTACCGCTGGGTTCAGTCAAGATAAAGCTCGCTGAGTTTAGCCAACCGCTCGCCAGTGGCGAAGACTTTCAAGCCTTTGCTCGCTTCCTTGGAGTTGATGCGGTGGTGCTAGGATCCGTCACCGACTTTACCTCGTACTATCCGCCGCGAATGAGCATGAAAGTGAACTGGTATGCGGCCAATCCAGGATTCCACCCGATTCAGCCGGGATATGGATTGCCGTGGGGGACAAGCGAAGAGAAGAAGATACCGCGCTGGGTTCATAACGAGGCGCAGCGTGCTTTGGCTGCTGAACAATTGAAAACGCAGACGCCAGTCATGCCACAGCCTGTTCCCATTATGCCCGAGGACCGAATACCCGAAGATCGGCTTGCCCAACCGCTGGCCGGCGCAGAACAACTTGCTTCTCCTGGGACTGATCAAGCGGGTCAACCAATCGCAGTTGTTGATTACCAGCAACAGGGCTTGCCCGCTGATTGGCCGGATCCGCGGGGGTTTATACCGGATGGACCGGAAACGCAGAGGCCGCCTTTGCTTGCTCAACATGAGCCAATCATTTCTCATATGCGCAGTTTTAACGGTCATGACGAAGATCTCACTGAGCAGTTAGAAGACTACTTTTACTTCCGTGACGATGCTCGCTTTGGTGGGTGGCAAGCGTATCTTCAACGCAGCGAAGACTTTATAAGATTCTGCTGTTACCAACATCTCTCAGAAACGCTCATAAGTCGCGGCGGACAGGATAAAAGCCGCTTGATCTTTCGTTGGCCCATCGACCGATATCAGCGGTAACGCACACTGTTAAGCCTGTAGGCACTCAGAAGCATTTAGCAGTGCAGCGGAACGGATTCGAGAGCACGACGAGATAGCGTTTAAGCCACCAGGGTGTTTCAGCGAAAGCTGACGTGCACTGGAGGCTTGCATCAGTTTGACCCACTGATTGAAATGCGACATCGTCGTCATGAAGGGCACATCATGCGGCATGGAGGCAAGGCATGAATAAAGAAATCAATGTGCTTGCATTGATCAAAGGGGAAGAACGTTACATTTTCTTGTACGACGATAGCAATCGTACTGAGACATTGCGAACGTTGGGCCGATTTGCTGCTGACCCGCAACTGAGCTTTAGCTGGTATGACGCGGCAGTGATGAGCAAAAAGGTTCGTGAGATGGCGGCGGCTGAAGAAGCTCGGGTCGCCCAAGAACTTCCGGAATCGGTGATGCGTGGCAATGCGCAACCGCGATTCAACTACAAGCACGAAGAGGACATGATCTAGGTTTCCCAATGAGGCGCCAATGCAAAGCGAGATAGGCCAATTCTTACGTTACTTGAGTGTCGAACGGAATGCTTCCGAGTTGACTGTCAAGTCCTATCGAGAAGATCTATTTGACTTGGCTGAATACCTCATCGAGGAACTGGGAGCGGACATACGACCGGACGGCGTTTCTTCGCGCGACTTGCGAGGGTACGCCGCGGCGCTGCATGAGGCGGGATATGCTCGAACAAGCATATCGCGAAAACTTGCCTCGCTGCGTAGCTTCTATCGATTCGCTCAACAGCGGCAGTTGGCGAGCTCGAATCCGGCGAAACCGTTGCGAAATCCGCGGGGCCAGCGCAAGCTCCCTCACTTCTTGACCAACGATGAGGTTGGAAAACTGCTCGACGCCCCGCACACCCTTACTGTTATGGGCCTTCGAGATCATGCGATCCTTGAAACGATGTATTCAGCCGGATTGCGTGTCAGCGAAGTTGTTGGACTGAACGACGGTGATCTTGAGTTCGAAGAAGGGATTGCCCGGATTCGCGGTAAGGGTCGAAAAGAACGACTCAGCCCGCTAGGCAGTTTCGCCATCGACGCGCTGCATGAATACCACAAGGTGCGAGTGCTTTCATCCAAGTCGGCATTAGGTCGCGAAGCACCGGTTTTCGCAAACCGATTCGGCAATCGGTTGACTACGAGGAGCGTGGGGCGGATGCTTGAGAAGTACATCGCCGAGCAAGGGTTGGACAGTCGCACCACGCCTCACACGCTCAGACATAGTTTCGCTACACACCTGCTTGATCGTGGTGCTGACATTCGTAGTGTGCAGGAATTGTTAGGTCATAAGAGCTTAGTGACAACTCAGATCTACACGCATCTATCCACTGCGAATCTAAGGGAAGTCTACCTGCGAGCCCACCCGCGAGCGAAGATGTAATGGCGCCCGCTGCGAAGCAGAATCCGCGGACGCTGGCAGCTTCCGCAAAGTGGCCGACGATGCCAGCGTCGGTCGTGTTTTTTTGCTATCGCTTCTGATAGCCCAACTTGTGGATCACTTTCAGCATTTCTTCAAACGTGATGTAACGTCGACGGTGTTCAACCTTGTATTCGTCGATGGCTTCAGCCAATTCGCGCGCATCAGGCGAAAGTGTCGAATGGGAATTGCCGAACTGACGGCGTTCAAATCCACCGGCTTGCTCGTCGGTATTTCGACGATCCACAAAGGTGGACGGGGTCGCTGGAGCTTCGGTTAAAGGAAGCACACTTGGGGTTAAAACTTCAGTTAGTGCATTCGACATTTGCTGCTTTCCGTAAGTTCAAGCACGCGGACCAACGATTCGGCCGCGCTTTGGGGGGCTTTATTGGCGTCAACTCAAAATTAGCTCGCGTTCAGTGGCCGGGCAAATATCCGGAAGATTATTTCCATAACAGAGGTGTCGATGGAATCTCCAAAGACTTGCCCGTACAATTTTAAGGGTTGTAACGACCTCTTTGCATGTTCAAGAAGTACTCTATGCAACACGACAGCCGCTCACCCATCTTGGGTATTAATTCCTTAGCCGTAATCCTGGTGATCCTGCTCTCTACCGCAGCAACGGCTCAATTCACAGACGCTGATACCCCCACAGATAAACTTTCTCAGATCCGCGAGATCGCGGAGAGGTACAAAGTCGAAATCGCTACGAGTAATATCGCATTTCCCGTTAAAACTATTCACGGACTAATCGAAGGAAAGGAAGCGACGAGTGAATCGTTAGAGAAGTATCAAAATCTGCTGGCAAGCGAAGTGAATCGATATCCGACGAGTCTAATCCGTAGTTCCAAGATTGCCCGCATCGTCCTGTGCGAGGAGTTGGTTTTTGACGGTCAAAGACGAAATGCGATTCCCGATTTCGAACATGATGTTCTATATCTCGACGTGAAACGTGGCGACTACAACAAGCAGTATCAGCGAAAAGTTATTCATCATGAATTTTTTCATTTAATCGACTATAAGGACGATGGAAGCGTCTATGCCGACAAGTCCTGGGCGGCTTTAAATCCGCTAGACTTTCAATACGGCAGCGGTGGTCGTAACTCGCAAAACGATCCCACAAGCTCTGTGCTCACCGATCGTTTTCCCGGCTTCTTGAACCACTATTCAACGACTGGAGTTGAAGAAGATAAAGCGGAAATGTTTGCGAACATGATGGTGGCACCAAAGCATGTCGCGAGTCGCTCCGAGGATGATCCTGTCATCAAGTCAAAATTAAACGCTATGAAATCGCTGGTCCAGAAGTTTTGTCCTGAAGTGAACGAAGAGTTCTGGAAGCAAAGCTCTCAATGAAAACCCCGCCGAAGATCGACGGGGTTTAAGCTGAGTTCATTCATCGCACGCTGTTTGCGGCTTAGACGTCTTTAGCCGGCGGTGGCGCCTGTTCAACGTCATGGGGTTCTTCGATGTAACCAGCCGAGTAGGCCCCGTATCGTCCACCGTAACCGTACTTGCTACCGTAGCCATAACGATAGTTGCTTCCATAGCGGTATGCATAGCGATAGTCGTTATAGCCATAGCTGTATCCGTATCCAGCTTCGGCAGAAACTCCGTTAACAACTACACCCAGTAGGTTAGCGTCCACTGATTCCAAGATCTTAGTCGCACGAGTAGCAAGTGGCTTGACGTTTCGACGTAAACGCATTGTTAACACGACGCCATCGACGATGGCAGCAACGGCACCAGGATCGCTTACCGCGAGTAGCGGCGGAGTATCGATAATGATCACGTCGAACTTCTCTCGAAGGAGATCGATCAGATGCTTGAATCGGCGACTGCTTAACAATTCGGCTGGATTGCTTGGACGCTTTCCGCCGGGCATGATGGACAGGTTAGGAACTGGACTGGCATAGATGGCATCATCCAATTCGGCTTTTTCAGCGACGACTGCAGCCATACCGACATCCGCGTCGATGCCAAAGATCTTTGCGATTCGAGGCCGGCGGAAGTCAGCATCGATTAGCAGCACGCGTCGGCCCGACTGGGCCATAGTTACGGCAAGGTTCGAGGAAAGCGTTGACTTGCCGTCGCCAGGCACTGGGCTGGTTACCTGAATTACCTTTAGATCTCCGCCGCGGTTGCTGAAGAACAACCCCGTTCGAACGGCACGATACGCTTCGCTCACTTGGCCACGACTATGATGGATGGTTGTCAAAGAGCCATCGCATGATTCAATCTTCTTTTTAACCTTACCCAAATCCATGACCGGCACATGACCAAGTACTGGCATGCAAAGGTCCTTGGCGATTTCGTCAGGATTGCGGTAACTATGGTCTGCAAGATCCATCAAGACCGCCAGGCCAGATAGTAGCAGGAACCCAATTGCGGCCCCTCCCAGAAGGTAAGGAGCCAATTTTGGTCCATAGAAATAACCGCTCGACGGCAGGTTCAATTCCTTCAATGATCGTTGGCCCGCAGCAGGCAGAAGTTCGATCGACTTTAATTTCTCCGTATATGCGTCAAGAAAAGTTTGTACGGACGCTAATTCACTATTAAGCAGCCGGTTTTCACTGGCCACTGTTTGGTGTTCTTTCGACAGTGCAAGATTTTCTTGTGCCAACTGACTTAATTCCTGCATCTGAAGCTCGATTGAAGCATAGTGTTCCTTCATGGCTTGCTCTCGCACAGCCAGTCTCTGTTCAACACTGACGCCTTCGACTTTGAGCTCCTTCTTGGCGGCTTCTTCTGCTTCCTTTTGCATACGTTCCATTTCTGCAATCCCCATCTTTTCGCTCTGCGCGAGCCTCGCTATCTGCTCGCGTACAATTGCAATTTGTTGTCTCAGGTCGGCAACGGCGGGATGATTTTCTCCAGAACTTATGGCAAGTCTTCGTTCTTTGCCTTCAAGCTCGAACAAAACAGTTCGTTCGAGGCGGGCGGATTCGGTCTCTGGGCGGGCCGTTTCGATTCGACGTGCTGCGGCTTGTCCGGAGGCGTTAGCGGTTGTGAATAGGTCATCCGCAATATGCCTTTCAGACTCGACTGACAACATCAGCAAAATTGCGTCTGCAGGTCGACCCGCTTTTCGAGCATTCTCCACATGCTTCAAAGTTCCACCTAACATGTGACGTTTTGATTGAAGCGCGTTCAATTGACTATTGATCAACTTGTAGTTTTCAGCGTAAGGATCGTTGACCTCATCGCCGGTCCAGATAACGTTTGGATATTTTTTTCTAAATTTGTCGTTGTTTTCGTTTAGCGTTTTGTAAGTCTTTGCCATCTTGTCTTGAGCGGTTTTGACAAGCTCGTAAATTTCCGAACCATTCGAGTTGAACTCAGCGTTTAGGTAATCGCTGTAACCATCGACAACGGCGTTCACCACCGCCGCAGCTAGTTCTGCGTCATTGCATATGTAACTAATTTGAATCAGCGTTGTGTTAGCGTCCTTGGCCGCAGGCTGAACGATAAGATCTTTGCCACTCAGCATTGCGGCAATCATATCCGCCGATTGGTTACGCAAAGCAGGTTGATCGGTTAAATGGCCCTTCTCGACCGCCATCTTCAGAACTCGTTGGCTCTTAATAACCATCGACTCGTCGTTCCGCGTCAACACCATTTCAGGAGACTCGTATTGCTGAATACGCGTCGCAGGCGGGAGGGAACTTACCACCTGTACCAAAGCCGTAGCTTGGTATTCTGCAGGCTGCTTGGAAAAGTAAAGGTAACCAACACCAGTGCCGATCATGGCACCTAGAATTGGCAGCCATTTCCAACGCCAAAGCACTTTAAGAATATCGAAACCCTGCTGCTGATCTCCGGCCAAAACCAAGTCGCGTCCTTGCGGGTTGTTCACAACTAGACTGTTAATTGGTGGGTTTTCCATTACCTGCGACATAGTTCTTTTCGTTTTAAGGCTTAGAAAGAAGTCCTGGACTTAATAATTGGAACATGCACGTCGGCACAAGTATAAGTGCCTTAGCGGTTTTTCGCAGTGATTTAGCACGACAGTATTCTTTTAGCGAAAGAGTTACCAGGATCGGCACCGTAGAGTCGTCACAACCGCCAACTTGCAACGACTACTATTACCAATAGCGATTTTACCACAGCTGCGTACCCTTCAATCCCTGAACTCAACAACTTCCCTGAAGCATTTGAGATAGACCCTAGGCGGCGGTTCGCCATCCCTTGGGTGGATTGTGTGAACACGGTTTTGTGAGGGCCACATGCTGAGGAGTGGGTGAACGAAACGCACACATTCGGGGGGGGCGGCGGTTGGCCTGGAAAAAGCTTCGGTAAAATAGTTAAGCGAATTCGCGCGCTACTTCGGCTTGTAAGTGTTTTCCTCCAATTATCGATTAAGTTCCAAAAACTGCTTATATTGTTCCGTTTCAGGCGACTTACGGTGTGCGCGTTCAGCGGCCTGGACGGCTT
>JANODD010000204.1:0-9790 GCA_031412515.1 Planctomycetia bacterium
GGCTTTAACAACAAAGCCAAATTGACCATGAGAAAAGCATATGGATTCAAAGAGTATAAATCCATCGAAATCGCCTTATATCACCAACTTGGTAAGCTTCCCGAGCCAAAATCTACCCACAGATTCTGCTGACGAGGCTTATTCTTGCGAAGTGTATCGCTTGATAAATTCTTCGTTCGATTCGCCTTCGTGACGTTCCGTAGCGATCTGCTCGGATTGGTGAATGTTGCCAACCATACTCAATTGATGGACGGACTTCTCTCGCAGTTTCTGCTTTTCGAGTAACAAAGTCAGATTCGCAATGCCCGCATCGCGCTCATCAGCCTGATGGTTTGCAAGAGCTTTCACTCCACCCACATTTTCAGCACTGTTTTGATTTGATTTGCCCGGTGGTTGCATCAGCATTGCCACGACGATCGAACCGACCACAGCGAACATGGCAAAGACTCCAATGGAGCGAGAGCGAAACGAGATAACAAGGGGGTACTGATTTTTCGACAAGTCCATGCGGTAATGCAGCTATGGTTGGTTGTTGGACATGAGCCAAACAATCTTCGAGTAACTCAGCAACGTCATGAGCAGATGCAAACCGATCACTTGCTTGTTTCCCCATTAGTTTGCTGATGATCACACATAGCCAGTCAGGAATATCCGGATTGATCTCGCGAACGGGTCGAGGTTCGTTATCGGTGATTAAGGGAAGAACGCTATAGCTGGATTCGGCTCGGAACGGAGCGTGGCCGGTGCACATGGCATACATCACACTGCCGAGGCTGAACAAGTCGCTGCGATGATCGACCGTTTCGGCGCGAGCTTGTTCGGGTGACATGTATTGAGGTGTGCCAGCGAGTGTGCCGGAGCGTGTGAGACTAGCATCATCGACGGCGCGAGCTAAGCCGAAATCCATCAACTGCACCCGTTCGACGTTTTGATCGAGAAAGATGTTGGCCGGTTTGATGTCGCGATGCACAATGCCTTGTGCATGAGCGGCGGCGAGTCCCGTGGCGGCTTGCATGCCTATGCGCAGAATCTCGCGAACTTCCAACGGACCGTTGTCGCTGAGTCGCTTCTGCAACGAGATGCCACGTGAATAGGTCATGACGAGGTACGGCACGCCTTCCCACTCATCAACGCAGTGAATCGCCATCACATGGTCATCGACCACTGCCGCAACGGCTTGACCTTCGCGAGCGAACCGTTTGCGAGCCGCTCCCGAGGCAGCCAAATGCGGCAGTAACATCTTAATCGCGACAAAACGATTGAGCGAACGATCAAAACCTTTGAATACAGCTCCCATGCCGCCTTGCCCCAGCAGCCCGATGATCTCATACGGTCCGATACGACCAAGCATGTTGGGATCATCAGTCGGGCCGAGCAGGTCGAGAAGTTTGGAAGTGGTCGCTGGCTCTGTGTCGTGAGTTACTTCCACTTGAAAAGGAGAACGCGTCGCCGAAGCGACCAGCGACTTTCGTGCATCATCCCACCAACAGGAATCGGCGATCATGGACTCGATCACGCTGCGGCACGACTGACATTCCGCGATGTGACTCTCCGCTGCTGCTGCCTCATCCGGCGGCATGTCCCCTGACAACAGCAGTGGAATCTCCGACTTGGGCAAACATATGCTTGACGGTTTCATGTGAACTCGCTCCATATATCAGATACTTCATCGATTTTTTCTTTAAGCCGCTTCATCACGCGATAGCGCGCCAGGTAGACAGCTCCGCTACTTCGACCGTGAGACTTCGCTACGACCTCGACAGTTTGCGCTTCGACTGTCGATTGCCAAAACATGGTCCACGTTGCAAGCGTGAATTCATGTCTAATTGCATCCGATGCCCAGCGAAATGCTTCCATGCGACCTTCACGCAACAATTCGACGCTCGCGTCCGAATCGCGTTGGGGAACCGCGTAGAGCATTTCCTGCACACTGCTTGAACCGGCCGCCGTGTCCGGCTTGCGGCGAGTGATCGCTTTGAGGATTTCGTTATGAGCGATGCGATACAACCAGGCTCGAAAGGGTGGCCCGTCCGCCGCCGGTGTCCGTTTCTCAACGGCCCGCGCGATCGACACGAAGACTTGTTGAGCCAAATCATCTGCGTCGGCATCCTGCAAGCTACGACTGCGAGCCAACCGGTAGATCACCGGACGATAGATTGCCAGAAACGCTGACCAGGCAGCGGCATCCGCTGGGTCTTTCACGCGTAAAATCAGGCTTTCGCTCGTTTCCGGCCAATCGTTCATATGATCTCCATAAGAGAATCATCCACGAACGGCGGGAATCTTTCATGCTGGCTGCGGAATTTTCGAGATTTCGGAAGAATTAACGTTATGTCGGCTTCCCGAATCCTCAAGTATCCAGAAGCAGCGATACTGAACGAAACATAAAAGCGAGGCTCTAATCATGAATCAATCAACAAAAGCACATGGATCGCCGCGATGTCCACAATGTGGCTCGACGCTCCCTACTGAGGCGCTCGGAGGCATGTGCCCACGTTGCCTGCTTTTCCAAGCAGCATGGGATACGGGCGACGGAGACGATTCACCGTCGCGACCCTTGCCGCCTGGCATTGAAGCGGTTCAAGCAGCCTTTCCGCAACTGGAAGTCATCGAGTTGATCGGTCAAGGCGGAATGGGGGCGGTGTTCAAGGCCCGGCAAAAATCGCTCGATCGCTTCGTCGCCATCAAACTGCTGACGCGGAAGTCGGTAGGACAACACGACTTTGAAGCTCGCTTTACACGCGAAGCCAAGGCGCTGGCGGAATTGAATCATCCCAACATTGTCACGATTCATGACTTCGGCCAAGCCGGAGGCTTCTACTTCCTACTTATGGAATACGTCGATGGAGTAAATCTTCGGCAAGCGATGGATGCTGGGCGGATGTCGCCAGCTCAAGCTCTGTCGATTGTGCCACCAGTCTGCGAGGCGCTGACGTTTGCCCACAACCGAGGGATCGTGCATCGTGACATCAAGCCCGAGAACCTGCTGTTGGACAAGGGCGGTCATGTGAAGATTGCCGATTTCGGTATCGCGAGAATCGTTCGGCTGCCGGCTGATTTCACGGCACTCGAAGTCGGCGAGAGCACCGAACAGTATGACTCAAGTTCGCCGCTTACCGGTAATGTCGTCTTAGGTACGCCTAACTACATGGCACCTGAACAGAGCCAGCATCCCGAGGCCGTTGATCAACGAGCGGATGTCTATTCACTCGGCGTTGTGTTGTACGAAATGCTCACGGGTGAATTGCCACGTGGAAATTTTGAAATGCCATCGCGTAAGGTTCAAGTCGACGTGCGTCTGGACGAGATCGTGATGAGAGCGCTGGACCGGAACCCGGAATTGCGTTGGCCAACAACGGCTGCGCTCAAGGCCCAATTGGCCTCACTCTCTGGCGCTGAAGTCCGCCAAATCTCCCTACCCGCCAGAGCGCCAGAAACTTCGACTCACTGGGGTATGACGTTCGCCGCGACCAGCATGATCCTGTTCATGTTGTTGGCGATTTTCATGGCAGTACTCCTTTCGTCGGCTACGATGGGACGATTCCTCGTCGCTGGTTGGTTGCTTTGTATACCCCTATCGATGCTTGCTGCGTTCTTTGTTTTGGCGTGGAACGATTCACTTGCGGCACAAGCTCGCGCGTTGGGCGTGGCGCGTCATTATCGACCGCTTCTTTGGATCGCTTGGGCAGGTGCGTTACTATTCGTTCCTATCAGCGGGCTGGCTGTTTTCTTACTTGACGCGGTGAATGACGATCCGAGTTGGAATCCGGTTTTAAATGAATTGATCGTCTGTTGCACCGTTTGGTGCGGCTCACTAGCGTTGCCCGTTTGCTCGGTGTGGCTCTACAGAACAGCCGGCCAAGTGAGCACCAAAACTAGGGCTTCGGCAAATGCATCCACTCGCAGGCCAGCGTTGGCCGCCATGGGAATGATCGCGATCTTGCTGGCTATCATGCTCCCGATACTCGGATTCAGTCTTCACTTCGCCAAAGAATCGAGGCAACTCCATGCCGAAAGTCAGGCTATGACCAAGGCGAAGGCAGCGTTCAACGCCGAACAAGCGGAGAAGACGAAATTGAATGAAAAGTCTACTCCCAACAGCAATAATGATAAGGCAGAGTTGGAAACATGGATTGCCCCACTAACACAAGACCATCACATAAATGAAGCCAAAACGATAGTTAGTACTCATCCGTCGATCTTGGGAGCGCTGTGGACTGCGTTGGTGTTCTCAGTCATTGGGATCGTACTGGGAATCTGTGGCACCGTGATGTTGATTGTCAACTATATTGAAAACAGAATCTGGAAAGTGATTCTGGCTGTGTTCGCTAGTTTTTGTATCCTTAGCCTTGGAACGATCGGGCTTGCAATACTGATATATGCTCAATTGGACGTCGTCACAAATCGTCCGACTGCTATCAACGAACCTATCACAGCCTACGAACCAACAACAGTGTAGCATTAGTCAGCCAATCATGCCGAATTCGTCCGAATTGCCTGATCACCAGCCACTCCCTTTTGCGACCACTCAGTGGACGCGAATTGTTGCTGCTCAGGGCGATTCATCTGTAGCACGTGAAGCGCTCAGTGAGCTATGTAATGCTTACTATCGGCCGGTCGAAGCGTTCATTCGCCAGTCCTGTCGATCTTCACAGGATGCTCGTGACCTAACGCACGACTTTTTTGCACGCGTGCTCGACGGACAAGGTTTCGCGCATGCCGAACCAAATAAGGGACGGTTTCGGTCCTATCTGCTCGGTTGCGTAAAACATTTTCTCAGCGACGCCAATGATCGTCGGATGGCGGCCAAGCGTGGTGCGGGAAAAATGCCACTTTCGATTCATATTCTTGCAATGGATGAGAACAAACCTGGAATACTGCCGTTGATCGATTCGCAAGGCTTCCCACCTGATGCCTACTTTGACCGCCAGTGGGCGGTTGAATTGCTTGGTCGTGTACTAGCGTCGCTTGAGAAGCAACATCAACAAGCGGGCAAGTCGAAAGAATTCGAACTATTGAAACCGTGCTTGACTGGCGATGCAGCAATGCCAACATCGGCGGAACTTGGTGAACAACTCGGACTTTCGCTCGAAGCTGTCTCGATGACGGTCCATCGCTTACGCAAGCGATTTCGGGCCGCCGTTAAAGCAGAGATTGCTGAAACCGTGGCGGACGAAGAGGAAGTTCGAATGGAGTTGAACTACTTGATAAAAGCTCTGTCGTTTGCCGATGGTGTAGTTCGTGAGCATAACTCGTAAACAAGTCAATAGGAAATGAACTCTGATTTCACTTCGAATCTCGTTGTTCGCCCAGCGCATGGCTTCGCGATGACTTTCTTGCATCAACCGCTGTGTTGTTTCATCGTCTCGCTCTGGCAATTCCCGCAGCATCTCCTGCACACCGGTTGAGCCGCCCGGAGTTTCTGGTTTTCGGCGAGTCAGCGCGTTAACAATCGCATTACGGCCAATCGTTCATAGGATCTCCATAAGAGAATCATCCACGTTTGGCGGGAATCTTCCATGCAGGCTGCTGAATTTTCGAGACTTCGGATGAATTCACGTTACCTCAGCTTGCCGAATCCTCAAGCATCCCGTCAAGGGCGAGTCTATACTATAAGCCTCATGACCAACTTAACTCTCGTATTGCACGCGATCGAATCAGGACAAGCAAGGACCGAAGACCTTCTGCCGTTGGTCTATGACGAACTGCGCCGAATGGCTGGAGCTCAAATGCAGCATGAGCGTGTTGGACAAACGTTGCAGGCAACGGCGCTGGTACACGAAGTTTTTCTTCGTTTGGCTAGCGGCGAACAACTGAATTGGCAGAATCGTCGTCACTTTTTTGGTGCTGCCGCGCTGGCGATGCAACGAATTCTTGTCGAGCAGGCTCGTCGCCGACAACAGCTTAAGCGTGGCGGAAAGCTCGAGAGAGTTGATCTAATCGACGCTGATATTGCGATTTCCGGACAAGTTTCGGACTCGGAATTGTTGGCAATCCATGAGGCGTTCGGTGCGTTCGAGAAGGAGGAGCCGACTAAAGCGGAGCTCGTTCGCTTGCGATATTTTGTCGGTTTGACGGAAGAGGAGGCCGCAAAAACGTTGAATATTTCCCGAGCCACCGCGTCGCGTTGGTGGACATTTTCCCGAGCCTGGCTTTTTCAACGAATGCAAGGTAGTGAGACAGAGTAGTGCACCCTGAGCGAGGAGTTCGAAAGCATTCTTCTTGAGATTCGTCAATTTGGTGAGGCGCTCCACTCAGTGATGTCGCATGGCAGGTTGAGACGATTACTTTGGCGACTACCCTAAAAGGCGACCCACCATGCCGGAACCTGACGAAACAAAACATCGCGATGAATCAAATGGCAACCCCGAAGCAACGCCAACCGGTGCTGCTTCGAGCGAAAGTCAATTGAAGCCGGAGCTATCCGTCTCCCCGAATTCAATCGAAGGATTGTTCCTACAGGCATTGCAACTTCCTTCCCCTGCGGATCGAGAAGCTTTCCTCGATCGCAGTTGTCAGAACGATCCAGAAAACCGCAAGCGAGTACTGGCACTACTGAGGGCACATGCGAATGCGAGCGATTTTCTCGAAAACCCAGCGGTGGATCGGCCTACGAACGACAAAATCTCACTCGGATTTCTTAAGCCTAGTGATAAAGAGGGCGTATTGGGCACCATCGGGCCTTACGAAGTGCTGGAAGCCATCGGTCGGGGCGGTATGGGGGTTGTCCTGCGGGCCTGTGATCCAAAACTAAATCGCATTGTCGCCGTGAAAGCCTTGTTGCCAGAGCTGGCATCGAACCCCAATTCTCGACGCCGCTTCCTGAGAGAAGCACAAGCGGCAGCCGCCATCAGCCACCCCCATGTTGTCTCCATCCACGCAGTAGACGATAGCGATCAGGATCATAGTGGCACGCCGGTACCACCGTTCCTCGTCATGGAATGTATCGTCGGGCAATCGCTACAACAGAAGCTTGATAAAGTTGGCCCGCTACGTCTAACAGAGATTCTTCGAATTAGTCGACAGATCAGCGATGGACTCGCCGCCGCACACAAGCAAGGGTTGGTGCATCGCGATATCAAGCCCGCAAATATCCTGCTCGAAAACGGTGTCGAACGTGTAAAAATCACTGACTTTGGATTGGCTCGAGCGATCGACGATATCACCGTCACGCGCACAGGTGAAGTCTGTGGCACTCCCCAATACATGTCGCCTGAGCAGGCCTGTGGAGATCGCGTTGATCATCGCAGCGATTTATTCAGTTTGGGCTGTGTGATGTACGCGATGTGTACCGGCCACAGTCCCTTTCGCGGTGATAGTATTGCTCATGTCATCAAACGCGTCACCCAAGACGAGCCACGATCCATCGCCGCTCAGAACCCCGAGATTCCTCTCTGGCTGATCGAGATCATCAACTCGCTTCTTCAGAAGAAGGCAGAGCGTCGTTTTCAATCTGCCGAAGACCTAGCGTTGATTTTGGATAAGCATCTGTCGCGCATTCAGAACCCGAGCGAGTCTGGATCGCACTCGGCAATTAATGAGCAAGTTCCCTACCGCAATAACGGCGCCTCACAACGAGATCGAGAATCAGTTGCCCCGTCAGTACCCGAGTTTTCTCCACTAGCTTTCCTTGAACGATCCTCACAATTCCTTGTGCCTGGTTGGATGCGTTCGACCAGCCGAATCTTCGCCTTTGCTTGCGTGATTGTTTGGATGCTTTTGGGTTTCAACGCAATGGACGGATGGCTTGGCATTGGAAGGGCCGAGTTTTTCATTTTGTCTTTTCTAAATATCGGTCCGTTTCTTATGGCGATCATATTGTCTCGCCGGACCGTTGCTCGCGAAGTTTTGGCAATCGCTCTTTTCTTAGGATTGGGCCCTCTTGGTTTATTGGGGTACCTATGGATCAAAGATCATTTGACACAGGCTGCACGTCCGACTGGACACATTCCGCCGAGAAATCCGAAGGCCCCCGCTAATGCCGTCATCAACGACAAAGGGGGGCTGACTACGAAGATCGACACCGGTTGGCTGAGCTATCGCTTTGTGTATCTCTCAGTGATCTTAGTTGTGGCTTCCATGTTGATCTTGCCATCGTTGTGGCTAGTGTCTCTGGCTTTACGAGACGCAATGAACGGAAACAGAATCTCTATTCTTGATCGAGAATTTTGGACGTACGTGTTCGCTCAGAAAACGCCAACTCTTGCGGTTTTGGGAGTTGTGATTGCAGCGACCTTTCAGACCATTTTCACAATCATTGAGCGGCGAAAGCATCGTCGCTTGACATTGCAAGCGTACTCGCAAACTGCGTTCGATACAGATTCCAAGCCCGTTGATGCTCCGGTTGCAAGCTCGACTCCCGAGAATGTTTCCATGCAGTTTGGCTCGATCATTACGCCCGTTCCGCTGGAATCAGCACTTCATTACACGACCGTCAAGTCGATCGGTCGTGCCTGGATTCTGTTGACGCTGGGTGGAATCGTCCTTTCATTGGTCCTTCAACCAACTCTCAGTTTGGCGGCGAACCCGACACAGCTCATCACGCAAGCGTTCCAATATCCGGCAACGATGCTCGGCATTTGGATCATGAGTATGCTGGGTACAAAAATTTTCAACCCTTACAACGTACAATTGCGAACGTGGACCTTGCTGAGTTCTACGATAATTGGCTGTATGGCTTTCGGCTTCTTCTGGTCAACCGTCGTACGAATGCCTTTTTCTGGAAACCTCAATGATCTTTCCTCGCGATCGCTCATAGGTGTGGCAATCCTCCCCACGATGATCTTCTTGTTGTACTGCAGTTGGGTTTACCTTGAGATCATTAAGAATCCCAAAACCTTGCAGGGCGCGGGAAACCTCACCGGCCTTCAGGCTCGACTTTCGAACCGAAAGCTTTTGGTGCTTGTGTCCACGGTCGTGATGTTGCTAGCCCAACTTCCCCAACTCGAATTTTGGAAAAAAGTTAGTGGCTAGCAAGTTCTGTAGCAGTCGGCCTTAATGCACGGTTTGCCTCCGCTGGACTTTGGGTTTCGCTGAAATTTAATGTAGTGAGAAAACTCCCCGTCTTGGTACCCCGTTTTTCCGATGGTATTTTTGCTGTTTATGTTTATCAGACAGCAATTCAAAGTCGTTAATGGGAAGCGCAAAGCGTATTGGGCTCTCGTCGAATCTGTACGTACAGATCGAGGCCCGAGACAACGTGTAGTTTCTTGGCTTGGCTCTCTGGATGAAGCCGGAAGGCTCGGACTCTTGGAAGCAGCCAAGGGACAAAGCTCAGAAACTGACAGAGAAAATGCATGGCGACAACTGGCACTTTTTGAATACGAAGATCAAGCGATAGAGCCACGTTGGGTTCATGTCAACGCTAAAGCAGTACGTGTTGAGAACAAGAAGCACTTTGGTGGCCCTTGGCTGGCAATGCAATTGCTTCAAAGACTCAGGCTAGATGATTTTTTCAAGAAACATCAAGAACTAGGCCGCGAGCAGGTTCCTTGGTCTTTGGTATCAATGACATTGGTCATTGCCAGACTATTGGATCCTTCAAGTGAGCTCTTTATCTCGGAACAATGGTACCCAAAGACTGCGCTGCCAGAACTCTTGGGAGTACCTGCAGAGAGGGTTGACGACAATCGTTTATATCGCGCCTTGGACGTAAGCGCGCATCACCGCCGTGGGGTTGCTGGTCGGCGCGGGTGCGAATCGTCATGTAGGTTTGCTGGGCAACTGACGGGCAGTTGCTGAATCGGCAGGCCTTGGACGGGGATATTTATGCCAAACGTGGATCAGCAGC
>JANODD010000205.1:0-3119 GCA_031412515.1 Planctomycetia bacterium
TGGCACTCTCGCAGGCTTGGTTTCTCGACTGCAAAAAGAGCAGTCCGAATCCGGACGAGAGATTTGGGTTCCAAGACGAACAAAGGATTGCACCGAAGCCGACGGTCGGCCTGCATCTGATGGAAACCCAATCCCGTCGGCGCGGTAAATCCAAACGTTCTGGCATACAGTCGCGATTCTCGTGCTCGTGCGCAGCAGTGCTCGTGCTCGAAAGTCCCCTCGCCCCAAGTACGGGGCGAGGGAAAGCACGCTTGGCTAGTACTCGTTGCTTGGTGCCGTCGCGTTTTCAGGAATCTCGGTGGTGGGAGCGCTGCTCGACACAGCTTGACGAATGACGCGGTCAGCGACTTCCTTTTGCAACTTCGCAATCGCAACTTCAATCGGCATCGAACCAAGATCGCCTTCGATGCGATCTCGCAACGCAACACTACCGGTTTCAGCTTCCTTAGGACCGATGATGGCCATGTAAGGAATCAACTCTAACTGCGCATCGCGAATCTTGGCTTGGACTTTCGCGCCGCGCGAGTCGGTAGTAACTCGGAAGCCAAGAGCCGACAATCGCTTTTCTAACTCGAAGGCAACGTCATTCGATTTTTCGCTGAGTGGCAAGACGCGAATTTGCTCCGGTGCCAACCACATCGGGAAAGCGCCGGCGAAATGCTCGATTAACATACCGACAAATCGTTCCATCGATCCGAACGGAGCCCGGTGAATCATCACTGGCCGATGCATTTGGTTGTCTGCTCCGACATACTCGAGCTTAAACCGTTCGGGCAAGTTGTAATCCAATTGCACCGTTCCAAGTTGCCATTGGCGGCCAATGCAGTCGCGTACCATAAAGTCCGCTTTCGGTCCGTAAAAAGCCGCTTCACCTTCAGCCGCTTGAAAATTCAAGCCGCTTTCCTCGAGCACTTTTCGAAGCCCCGACTCGGCCTTCTGCCAGTTCTCTTCACTGCCCACGTACTTGTCGCTCGCTGGATCGCGCAGTGAGAGTTGCACGCGATAGTCTTTCAGGCCAACACTTTCGAGCACAAACCGAGTCAGCTCGATCGTATTGCGGAACTCCTCTTCGACTTGCTCCGGAGTGCAGAAAATGTGCGCGTCGTCCTGGGTCAGTCCACGCACTCGCAGCATGCCGTTGAGTTCACCGGTTTGTTCATAGCGATAAACGGTACCGAACTCCATCAACCGCAAAGGCAACTGCTTGTAGGATCGCGGTTGAGCTTTATAAATCTGCGCGTGGTGAGGGCAATTCATCGGCTTGATGAGATAACGCTCATGAGCCCGTTGCCAAACTTGGAGAACACCCAATCGAGTTGCCAGATCACTTTCAAAATTGTAGTCCGGCAAATCAACGCCTAGCACATTGGCGGCATCATAGAGTTGACGTTCGGCTTCCGGTGTAAGGCCTTCGTCTTTCTGAAGTCGATCGATCCAAGCATCGACCAGTCCGCCGGCTTGCTCGACGAATAGCGGTGGAAACTGGCTATCGCGATAGTATGGGAAGTGACCGCTGATCTCGTACAGTTCAACGCGGCCCAGGTGCGGACTGAACACAGGCTCATATCCGCGTCGCAATAATTCTTGTCGCAAGAAATCTTCCAGCAGCACGCGAATACGGGCACCCTTGGGCATCCACAAGCACAAACCCTGTCCGACTTCAGGACTGATTTGGAATAGTCCCAACTTTTTGCCAAGCACGCGGTGATCGCGCCGTCGAGCTTCATCCAACTGATCGAGATACGCTTGCTGATCTTTGGGACTAAACCATGACGTGCCATACAGTCGTTGCAGTTGCTTGCCCTTGGAATCGCCTTTCCAATAAGCGCCGGCGACTGACAGCAACTTAAATGCTTTTAACTTGCTTGCATCCGGAATGTGAGGGCCGCGGCATAGGTCTACGAATTCTCCCTGGCGGTAAAATCCGAGCTCTTCATGCGCAGACAAACCGGTTTCGATGTGCTCGACTTTGAGCGTCTGCTTGAGATCGCCGCAGAGCTTAACCGCTTCATCGCGGCTTAAAGAAAACTGTTCAAACGGCTCAGCCTGCTCGACAATATTGGCCATCTCTTTTTCAATGGCCGGAAAATCATCTTCGCTAAGTTTGTGTTTCAATTCGAAATCGTAATAAAAGCCGTTATTGATCGTTGGACCGAAAGCGAGGGACACGCCATCGAACAATCGCATCACGGCCCGAGCCATAATGTGGGCGCTGGAATGTCGCAGGACATCGAGTGCCTCGGCGTCACGTTCGGTCAACAGTTTGAGCGGAACGGGCGATTCATCGGTAAGGTCTTTGAGCGGTCGCGTGGCATCGACGATTCGGTCACCAATTTTGGCTGCGACAACGGCTTTAGCCAGTCGAGAACCAATTTTTTCAGCGACATCCAATGCCGTCGCGTTCTCGGGGTGTTCAACAAGAGTGCCATCCGGCAATTGAACTTGGAGCATTTTGTGCCTCCTGCTGCGCTCGTGGCGCGTATCTGGGCGTGTGTATTCGCCTAGACATAAGGCGAAAGGAACATTAAGGATGCCAACCCATCCCCAAAATGGCAACCCGTCCTAGCGTCGGCGACGAAAAAAACACTTCCGTTCGTGGATCGCGCAAAATTGGGTATTCATGACGATTTTTAGTCGCTGATTGAGCAAACTTCACAAAATGCTGTCGCATCCGGCGCGATGCATCAGTTCTTGTCGGGAGCGAAGAAATGATCTCCGCTTGTAATGGACCAGTTATCGAAGTCCGCGATTTGACCAAGCGCTACGGCGGTACAGTGGCCTGTGATGCCATCAATCTCTCGATTCAGCAGGGAACAACGTTTGGCTGATCGAGCAAAAGCGAGATCTTGAACACTGGCTTGAAGTGCTTTTGGTGAAGTAAATGGCGGATCAAAGTGATCTACCGTTTGTTGCAAAACACTCGTTCTTACGACTGAAAACCGACTTGCGAATATAGGCAACATAGGCAAGCTGCAGGCCCCCGCGGACGGCGACTGGCACTGATATTAGAGAGTGCTGTTCAAGTGTTCATTCGTTTACAAAAGGGAATTGAACTTAGCTTTTGTACCCATAGACTACGGTGGTACAGACTACGCATGTCTCCCCGATTATCCATAAAT
>JANODD010000206.1:0-19405 GCA_031412515.1 Planctomycetia bacterium
GAACCTTCAGCGGCCAGAACACCTCCACCAGAAACACCCCCGCTGGGGTTACCGTATTGCAGATCACTTATCGCTGCATATTGTGAACTTGTTATGGAAGGGGGTAAGTAAGTTGTGTATTTTCCAATGGGTGGGTAATACATCCCGTCTGACCACGGCTCCACCGTCATCATTTTGCGGTCTTCCAGCTGCTCGACGATTCCGCGTTGAAAAATTCGTTTGCTTCGACGCGCATCCGCCGAGGTACAGCGGCTTGTGCTCTTCTTGCCAAACATGCTTAATTTGCGAGACTTCACGTTTTAGTCCTCTACTGGATCGAACAGCCGGTGTAGAAAAGGGGGGGTTCCAGTTTCATTTTTGTGGCTGGAAGCTGGGTTTCAGATTGACGAAGATCAGCGCCCCGCAACAATCCGGTTAAACTTGCGATGAAATAGACAAGTTGCGCAGATTGGGTGGGCCAGTTCCGATTCTAATTCCAGTCTGTCAACTGTCAACGAAACACAATGGCACTATGACGGTTGTGGAAATGTGCAAGTTCCCGCAATTGTGGTTTTTTCCGCTCGTAACGATTTTGTAGTCCCAGCGAATGCTCAGTAAGAATAACTTGTCAATTGATTGTTAGTGCTCGGTTGATTCGGAGTAAATTTTCGCATCGACAAGAGCAACGGTTTTAACAAGTTGCCTTACCGCTTCTCAACAATTCATTGACAAAAATGAGGTAGGAATGTCGAACGGCCACTGGCTTGGGCGTGAAAAAGCGGTATTAACGCAGGCCTCCCATCGACCCCATGACCCAAAGTTTGGCTTGGTGTTTTCTCATGGTCTGGGAGCTCGTTTGTGGGACGTTGAAGGCCAGGAGTATATTGATTTCACTTGTGGATATTCCGCCTCGAATTTTGGTCACGCTTTCCCGCCGATCGTCGAAGTAGCTCGTAACCAGCTTGGAAAATTGACCCACTTGACGCAAGAACCGCATATTTGGCGAGCTCCACTAGCTGAAAAGCTGATCGAAGTTTGCGCATTTAACTCGAAAAATCCAAAAGACGTTGGGAAAGTCCACTTTAACGCCACCGGTTCACGCGCCGTCGAAACGGCTTGGAAAGCGGCGAGTGCATTCCGCCCCGGTCGCCTACTCAGCATCGCCCCCAGCTACCACGGTCGCAGCTTGGCAACCTCCGCCTTGAGTGACACCAGTGCAAACATTTCCGACTTCGTAGCATTCCAAATTCATCAAAGACGCCCAACATCAGAATTTGCTTACTGTGCCGCATGCCCACACAGCCTTCGCTACCCAGACTGCCAGACGCATTGTTTGGATGAACTTGTTGAATTGATTGAATCGGAACCGGAGGCAATATCAGCGGTCATCGTCGAGCCAGCCCTTGGAGCTCGGGGCTACGTTTTTCCACCTGCTGAATATTGGCAACGCCTTCGTCGAACAACCGCAAGATTAGGCGTGCTACTGATCGCGGATGAAATCCAAATGGGTTTAGGACGAACGGGTTCCATGTTGCTTTCGACCAGTCAAGGTTGGCAGGCCGATTTGGTTGTGTTGGGCAAAAGTCTCGGTGGCGGTATCGTGCCCATCTCTGCGGTCGTGGGGCGGGCTGATGTTATTGACGCGTTGCCTGTCGGTAGCGAGTCCGAAACGTTCGCCTGCACTCCATTCGCTGCTGCCATTGCACTGGAAATTTTGCAACAACTAACTACCGGACCATGGATTGAGCGCGGCCGCGAAGTTGGAATGCGATTGCGCGAAGTGATTGCAAAGATTGGCGAAAAGCATTTCCCCGGACTCATCTTTGAAGGGCAAGGTGCCTCTGCGGTGGCTGAATTCATCCACTGCGGCAGGTCGCTCGTCGGTGCCCAAGAGTTAGCCAGACGCATAGCGACAGCTTGTCGAGATCAAGGTTTACTCGTTCATTTCTCAGGCCCCTTGGCGACGAGGATTGTGTTGCTGCCACCGTTAACGATTTGTGAAGCCGATCTCGATGAAGGAATAGAACGCTTAAAAAAGGCGTTCCTCGGGTAGGATGGGACCATTTGTCCCGTCCGTCCGGTTCTGTTCAGGACTGTCGTGCTCAGATATGTGATACGACCTTTCGAAAATCACTAAATCAAACCGCTCGGGACAAACGGTCCCAAGCTAAACACTGAGGCAATTTGTCACCGATGGCTCGTCTTGGCTGCTATGCCGTGTATAGTACAACGCAAAACAGACCTAACCGCTGACATTGAAGGAAAACGCGCGTGATCGAGTGGCTGCCACATGTGAACGTTTCGCTCAACTCATTAGCCACATTGCTTTTGATCGCGGGCTATATACTGATCAAGCGGAAACGCGAAACCGCTCACCGCAATGTCATGCTGGCGACTTTCGGTGTCAACATGGTCTTCTTGGTTTGCTACCTGACTTACCATTACTACGCAGGTAGTAAGCAATTTCCCAAAGATCCAGAAGTCGCGCCGACGGCGGTTCGCTACTTTTACTATGGATTGCTCGCCAGTCACGTTCTGCTCGCTGCAGCAGTTCCCGTGCTGGCGGTTTGGACAATTTATTTGGGGCTGAAAGGCCACCGCGAACGGCACAAGCGATTGGCAAAATGGTCTTGGCCGATTTGGTTGTATGTGTCAGTGACCGGCGTGATTGTGTACTTGATGCTTTATCAGATCTATGTGTAGCTTGGGACCATTTGTCGTGTAGCTTGGGACCATTTGTCTCGAGCGCTTGAATTCAACTAGAGGACCGAAGACCTGGACGGACGGGACAAATCGTCCCCTCCTACGCTAGGATTATTGCAACAGTCGGGATCGGCGGTTAGACTTTAAGCACGTTAGGGATTTGCGGCCGCTTGCAGCCTACTGCTAAAGTGCCACCGAAAGAGCATTGCGATATTGGTTTCCCACCTGACAACAAGCGTCAGGCATAGATCACTTCCAATCGTTCCTCGGCCAACTTGATAAAAGCAATTCAGCCGCTGTCCGTAATGTATATTTCTGGGCAGCGGCTTTTTTCGTGCAAGTTAACGAAGATACGACTCAAAATGACCACCAATAACAAACCTGCACAGGCGCCGGCAAATCGATTGGGCGCCTCGACCATCAGCGTTCACGCAGGTGAATCACGCAGCAAACCGTCTGACGCGATCACCGACTCTATCGTTTGCAGTTCAACCTACACGTTTGAAGACACGCAATCGATCATTAACTTCATCGAGGAAAAGCAGCCTCGCGAAGAGTATGGCCGCTACGGCAATCCGAACGAGAAAGTCGTCGAAGCGAAACTCGCCGCGCTCGATGGTGGCGAAGAAGCGATCGTCTTTTCAAGTGGAATGGCAGCCATCGTCGGTTTGCTAATGGCAAAACTCAATGCAGGCGACGAAATCGTATTCTTCGATCAATGTTACCACCGCAGCCGCGAGTTCTGTTACAAGCACTTGGCTCGTTTTGGAGTCGTCACGCATCAAGTTACCACTGGCGACTTTGGCGCAATGAAAGCCGCCATGAATGATCGCACGAAGCTGCTTGTCAGTGAATCGCCAACCAATCCACACTTGACGTGTATCGATTTGGAACAGTTCGTAGCCCTCGGCAAATCGCACGGCGTCGAGACACTGATCGATGCAACACTGGCGACGCCATTTAATTTGAGACCACTCGACTTCGGTGTCGATTATGTCCTTCATTCGGCAACAAAGTACTTGGGCGGCCACAACGACTTACTGGCGGGTTCAATCACAGGCAGCAAAGAGAAGCTCGAAGAAATCCGTACTCTGCGCGGCATCATGGGCAGCATCAACTCGCCTCACAATCTGTACTTGCTCCAACGTGGCCTAAAGACCTTCGAGTTGCGGATGCAGCGCCACAATGAAAATGGCCAAGCCGTCGCTGACTTCTTGGCAGGCCATCCACGTATTGAACGAGTCTATTATCCTGGACTCGCCTGTCATCCAACGCATGAGATCGCCAAGCGCACGATGAACGGCTTTGGCGGCTTGGTAACTTTCTTAGTTCGTGATGCCGACTGGCGACAGACAGCTGACATTATCGACCGCGTTAAGATTCCTCGCATCGGTCCCAGTCTTGGTGGAGTCGAGTCTTTGATTGAGCAACCGTTGGTGATGAGTTACTTCAGCCAAACCCCTGAAAACCGCCGCAAGTTTGGTATCGACGATAACATGATTCGAATGGCTTGTGGAATTGAGAACCCTAACGATTTGATCGATGATTTGCGTCAAGCATTGGATTGTTAAGTGCACTTTCGCAGCTGGTTTCGTGAGAAACCGGCTTGCGTTAGAGAGCGTCCCGCTTAGGAGGTTGAATCAAATTTGGTCATTACTGTGGTTTAGACTTATCAGCCGGAAGGCGTTAGCCGGCGTTAGCCTCCGGTTGTGTCTTGAACCGGCGGCTAACGCCTTCCGGCTGATAAGTCACCTATAAATTAACGATTCAGGCGGATTCTTAAGCGGGACGCTCTCTAACGCAAGCCGGTTTCTCACGAAACCAGCTACATATAAAGTTCGATTCCATCTGCAAGCCGATTCCGCCTGGAAAATTCTCTCAACGGACGTACAAAATGAAGTTTCGAACGAGAGCGATCCATGTCGGCAACGCTCCAGATCCGCAGACAGGCGCCGTAGTCCAGCCAATCCATCCGGCAACTACTTTCATTCAGCCTGGCGCAGGTGAATGGGGCAAGTTCGATTACTCACGAAGTGGCAATCCGACGAGGTCTGCAGTCCAAGAAACGCTCGCGTCGCTAGAAGGAGGCTGCGGGGCACTCGCCTTTGCTTCAGGCATGGCGGCCACGCACTGTGCCACCATGCTATTGAAGAGCGGTGAACATATCGTCGGCGGCCAGGACATATATGGTGGCAGCTACCGACTGTTTCACAAAGTTTGCAACACGGCTGGCATCGAAGTCACTCTTGCTGACCTGCAAGATCTCGATTCACTCGCCGCAGCTATCCGTCCTAACACTCGCATGATTTGGTTGGAAAGTATCGGTAATCCTCGGCTGACGGTTCCCGATTTGCCAGCGATCATTAAGTTCGCTCATGACCGTACGCTGCTAGTTGCTGTCGATAACACCTTTGCCTCACCTGTCTTGCTTCGACCGCTTGAATTAGGTGCTGACATCGTCATGCATTCGGCGACTAAAGCCCTTGGCGGGCACAGTGACTGTTTGTCCGGCGTGCTAGCTGTTCGTGACGAGGAGCTTCTTAAGAAACTGTACTTCATTCAGAACGCGACGGGCGCGGTCCTTTCACCGTTCGATTCTTTCTTGCTCGGCCGCGGATTGAAGACGCTCGAATTGCGTGTCCACGAGCAAAGCCGCACGGCGCTACGTATCGCTAGTTACCTTGAGTTGCATCCGATGGTCAATCGCGTGCTTTATCCCGGCCTTCCCTCGCATCCCGATCATGCACGCGCTTCGCAATTGTTGCACGGCGGATTCGGTTCAATGATTACATTCGAAGCCAAATGCGATTTCGAAGCAACAAGGCGAATCGTAAAATCAACCAAGCTGTTCGGGCTCGCGGTTAGCTTAGGCGCTGCTGAGTCGCTGATTGAGCAACCCGCCACAATGTCGCATGCAAGTTATGATGCCGCTGCCCGCGCGAAAGCAGGGATCACCGACAGCCTTATTCGCCTGTCTGTCGGACTGGAAGCCTATGAAGATCTGATTGCCGACTTGGACCAAGCACTCGCACTGGCTTAGTGCTTTGTCCAGATTAGATTTTTGGGTCGAACAATTGCGTTACCCGCGATTCATTGAGGTAGCGGAAGCCGTCAAGGCTTTCGGTCATTGAACTTATGTGAAATTCACGAAATGCTTGACGCATTCCGCTACCCTAAAATCTAATCTGGACCAAGCACAGGCCTGTCAGTATTCGATTTTCCCGCCAAAGATCAGTCGACTGGCCTCCGCGTCAGCGACTGTCAACTTGTGCAGTATTCGAGTTTCCGTTGAGATGCAAGTCCGATACAGCACGTCTTCATTCATGCTGCCAAGTCCTCGGTAGCGCTGTTTCTTTACATCGGTTGACGAATCCAGTTGCTCGCACATCTTCCGATACTGTTCCTCCGAGCGGTACGACGGCTTGCAACTGCATGTTACGAAGTCGACAAACACTTTTCGCCGCCGAGTCGCCTTCGACAATGAACAGTTCCGATCCACAGCCAGGCGTATGTTCCTGGCAGTCGTGCAATTCCGGTGGAAGGTACTTTTTTGGGTTCACGGGTTCTTCTAATTGCGTTACGCGTAATTTGCGAGCCGAAATCTTGGAGGTTTGTTATAAATGCGGCCTAGGCTCTGTTTCTAAAGTCGCCTTTCGCTCCGCGAAAGATGCGAGCTGACGCTAATTTCGCGGAGCGAAAGGCGACGATTTGCTAGTTTAGAAGCAGAGCCTAGCATAGCGGACTTGAGTTGCCCTTGAAATAAGTAAGATGTACCATCGCCAGTAATGTCTGACTGGCTATGAAGCTCCAGTGCTAATAATAGCAAGGCTAATAATGGCAAGCCGGAAGCATATCCCCACTAAAAACAGAAAACCCATCATGAAAATTACTTTGGTTCTCGCTCTGTTGTTACTCGCTCAGTCGGTTTGCGCCGGAACTCGCGATGGTTGCTTTGATATCTACTGGGTGGACGTCGAAGGTGGCGCGGCGACGCTGATGGTCACTCCCACCGGCGAGTCGATTTTGATCGATACCGGCAACCCAGGGCTTCGCGATCCGAATCGAATCGTTAAAGTCGCCACCGAAGTCGCGGGACTGAAGAAAATCGATCATCTGATTACGACGCACTATCATGGCGATCATTTTGGCGGCGCTGCATTGCTTTCGACTTTGTTGCCAATCGGAAACGTCTATGACAACGGCAAGTTTGATGGCATGCCCGACAATCCTGGCAAGGAATACTACGAGTTCGCTTGCGCAAGTCGGACGGTCATGCAACCCGGGGCTGAAATCGCGCTCAAGCAGCTTTCCGAGGGCCCAAAGTTAAAGATGAAATGTATCGGCACTCGACAGCAATTCATCAAACCCAATGAGACCGACCCTGCCAACGGCCAGTTGTGTGCGACGTGCAAGGAAAAAGATCGTGACGGTTCCGACAACGCCAACAGCATCGTGATGCTAATCGATTTTGGAAAATTCCGCTTTTTCGATGGCGGCGACTTAACTTGGAACCAAGAGATGAAGCTCGTTTGCCCCAACAATTTGCTCGGCCAAGTGGACGTTTATCAAGTCACACACCATGGCCTGGACAGCAGCAACAACCCGGTTGTACTTCAAACCATCCAACCACGCGTTGCGATCATGAACAATGGCGATCAGAAGGGGTGTTTGCCAGAAGTTTTTGCAAACCTCAAAGCGACCTCATCGATAGAAGGCATCTATCAGCTTCATAAAAATCTTCGTCCAGACGGCTCGGTGAACAACGTCGCGGATTCCTGCATTGCCAATCATGAAGCGTCCGCTAAATGTAATGGCAATTTCGTAAAGCTCTCGGTCTCCGCTGACTCAAACAGCTACACCGTTTCGATTCCCTCCAACAAACACAGTCGCGAATTCAGAACGAAGTAACCATCTGGCTAGTGCTTCAGTTATACAATTTAGCGTCATTTGTTAGGTCACCATAGCGCGACCCCGTGCGCAAATTGTGCTCAAACTGATGCAATGCCGCAGAACGTGCGAACCTAAAAATAAACTCACGGTGGGGCTACTGTACCAGTGAGCCGTCGGCGCTAGCCGCGGGTGAACGGAGTAGCGGTCTTTCATGACTAGTCGTTCATCTAATATCAATCCGCTCGAAACAAATTGCGGGGCATTGTGACGGTATTTTTCGGTGTAGGTCGTCCGCTTCGCTCGCCCGCGACTAACGCCGTCGGCTCACAGTCCCTCAATTACGAACGTTGCACATGCAATCTTCGGGTAACTTTATATCAGTTCAGCCTCGTTCGCTCCATGACCCCGTCATTTAACTTTGGGTTCGCCGGTGGAACTAGTAGAAAATTGAACCGGAACAACGCTCTGCCGAGGAAGTCTCCACAGAAATTCGACTCCCGCTGTACTTGTAGACATCCATCAGTTTAATGAAAACTCATGGCCACATGTTTAGGTTCACAAGTACAGAAGTTCTACTGGTTGTGCCAAGACTGGCTTGGCAAAGCCTCGTTTCCCGTTAGCGGTTTGGCACCCTTGGTTCGACGGCTACTTTGAATTCAACTTAAGACTGTAAGGACGGGACAAATGGTCCCATCCTACATTATCCCAAAGTTAAATTGTGACGAAGCACTAGTTGCGTGGTAGAGTTGCTCTAGCACTAAGCGTAATGGCCACGAGAACCGATTGTAGGTATTAACCTATGGCAACGCACACCTCAAATCTGCGTAAAACCGCGGTTAAGTGGTTCTTCGTAGGCTTGGTAGTTGTCATAGCGATCGACACATTCCCACTGGGCATTTCAAATGAACCAGGACCTTTTTCATTTCTTTACAGTGTAAAGTCGGCAATCCGCCCGGCCCTTCGACCGATCGGCTTGTGGCAGGCGGAATGGCGGTTGTTCGCGCCAGATCCAGTGCTTAGCAATTGCTGGTGGACCATCGAAGTCAAAGGCCCGCTGTCCGCGGATCTGAATAGAGAACTACGCCGCACCGATCAACAGGGACTCGCGGCCACTTCAGGTTCGCTGAGTTGGAATTCGCCATTTTGGGGCGAAGTCCGGCCAGCGGCCAAGTTCTTCAAGCGTCGACACATTGCCTACTCAAGACGACTGTCTGAATTTCCGGTCGCAGTGGTCGAAGATTTCGCGGACGATTGGGTTCGTGAGCGTTTTGGTGATCGTCTTCATCCGCTTGGAGATCTACCAGATCCGCTTGGAGATCTACCAGTGGAAAACGGTGCGAGTGAAAACGCCGCAGTGGATACGGAAAGCAGTTCCCAGCCTTGTGCGTTGGAGATAACTGTCTTCCGTAACGAACTCAAATTGGCGCATCCAGACGACGGGACGCTTCCATCGCGAGAAGATACCGTTTGGCTCTCAGTGACGGATAAATATTTGCAGCGAAGGTACGGCGAGTGACATCATTTGCAACCCGCAGCTTTCACGCAGCGAACGCGGCCTTAGATCGATTTCTGTTTGCGAGTTGCCAACCGGTGATGTGTTCCGTGTTGCGAATTGCAATCGGAACGCTGCTCCTCATTTATAGTTATGGATGGTGGCTGTACGGTGGGCACTGGTTCTCCGACGCTGGCGTCTTGCGAGCGACCACATCCAGCCGACTACTAAACGGCGAATTCAAATCGTTGTTCGTTTTGTTACCGCAGACGCCGAAAGTCGTTGAGTCGCTTTTGATTTTGCTGATGGTTCAGAGTGCACTACTGCTACTCGGTGTATGGTCGCGTTTTCAAGCGGCCTGTATTTTCATTTTGCTGACCTCGTTTCAGCATCGGAATGTATTGATTGTCGATGGACAAGACATCGTAATGCGGTGGTTTGTGTTTATGATGATTTTTATGCCGTTGGATCACCGATGGAGCTTGGCACGCATTATTCTTGGAACGACTTCATCGGCGACTTCGGCGAGCGCATGGGCCTTGCGATTGTTTCAAATCGAAATGACCGCTATCTACTTTTCAACTGCGTTCATGAAAGTCGCCGGGGCAACGTGGCGCGATGGAACGGCGTTGTACTACGTCGCTCGCGCGGACGACGTTTTTGGCCGCTTCGGTGTGCCCGACGCGATCTTTGAAACACCCTGGATTGTGAAACTATGTACCTGGACAGTTCTGGCTGTCGAGATCTTTATCCCGTTTGGACTGTGGATCCCTCGCTTACGATGGATGGCTTTAGTACTCGCGTTGGGGCTTCATCTTTCGATCGAGTACTCCATGAATCTATTCTTATTTCAGTGGCTAATGATGGCTGGCTTGATTTCGTTCCTGAACGTGCGTCGTGTAAACTCTTAGTATGGGACTCCCGGGTGGTCCCAACCGCAACTTCTCCTGTTACTAATCAACAGGTCTATTGCGTTCTCAATCCAGGCGATACGAATCGCTTTTCAATCCAACCAAAACCGAACTGAACCACGATCGCAAGAACCGCCGCCGGTATCGCGCCTTGGAGAATCAACGAGATACTCGACAGGCGTATGCCCGTTAGAATCGGTGAACCGTATCCACCAGCCCCAATCAATGCTCCGATGGTTGCCGTACCCACGTTGATGACGGCTGCCGTCTTGATACCAGCGACGATGGATGGCAGAGCCAACGGCAATTCAACCAATCGAAGCCTGGCACGACGGTCGAGCCCAATTACCAAAGCCGATTCCCGCGTTGCTTGAGGAATCTGAGTTAATCCTGTGTACGTGTTACGCACAATGGGCAATAGACTGTAAAAGAACAGCGCTGCAATCGCCGGTAAGGCTCCGAGTCCAAACAGGGGAATCATAAAGACAAGCAGTGCCATCGAAGGGAGCGTTTGAATCACACCGACAACGCCCAAGACCGTATTCCCAATGTTCTCATTGCGAGCCGAAATGATGCCGAGGGGAACTGCAACCACGATTGCCATCGATAAAGAAATAAGAACCAGAAACAGATGCTCATAAGTCGTTTTTGCCAATCGTCCAAGTACACGCATCCATTCCGATGAGACCGAAGTCGACTTTAGCGGTATGTCGAGCTTAAGTTCATCGCGCAAGAAGCCCGCAGCTACGTTGGTCTCCATTTGACGATCCAATCGCACTTTAGCCGTCATCGATACAATCGAGGCGGGCTGGATAAGGTTCTCCAAACGCAAAATGGACTTCACGATCTCCGGCGCTCGTTGCTCCAAATCATCGCGCATTAGCATGACCGCGTAATAGGTCGGGAAGTACCCCTGATCATCTTCCAAAGTCCGAAGCTTATAAAATTCAATCTCAGCATCGGTCGTATAAAGATCGGTCAGTTGAATGGCATCATGTTCGAGACCACGGTAGGCCAAGTTGTGATCCATGGTGCGAACGCGCTTCTGCGGCAATTTGTATTTTTCCGCTAACGGACGCCAGCCATCTTTGCGTTCCATAAATTCATCGCTGAACGCAAACTTTAGCTCTGGGTGATCGCGCAGGTCGCTAATCATTTTGATCCCAAGCTTCTCAGCAGTCGCATCGCGCATTCCTAGTGCGTAGGTGTTATTGAATCCCAGCCGATCGGACATTCGGACGTGCATCTTTGCAAGGGCTTCGCGCATGTCCGCTTCACTCCGTATTTCGACGCCCGACTTGATCACTTCCGCAAGCAGCTCCTCGCGAATTGTCCCAGTGTAATCGACATAAACATCGATATCGCCAGTTACCATCGCTTGCCATAAGAACTGCGTCCCCCCCAGCTCGGCACGATGATCTGCGACGGCACCTTGATCGCGGGCCAAGTGACAGATCAGTTCACCGAGCACGACCGATTCGGTAAACGCCTTGGATCCGACCGAGATTCTTGGCTTGTCAGCTAGCGTTGATTGCACATCGCAAGCACCGAGCAATGCGAACACCATTCCTAGTTGCAATACTTTGTTCATGATTGCACCCCAGGCAGTCGCTGTGCGTTGATAAACCTTGAAACATACTCATTTGATGGATGCTGGATCAGGTCTTCAAGTCGACCTTCTTGAACAATTTCGCCTTCTCCAAACATCATGACTCGATCGCCGAAAAACGCCGCTTCACCCATGTCGTGCGTTACCATGATGGCCGTTTTTCGCAAAGTTCGGAAGATCTTTCGCAAATCCTCCTGCAAGTCGAATCGCACCAGAGGATCCAGCGCTCCCATAGGTTCGTCAAGCAAAAGGACTGATGGGTCCAGCATAAGAGCTCGCATGATGCCTACTCGTTGCCGTTGCCCACCCGACATTTGCACAGGATAGCGATCCAAGGCCAGCCGCGGCAATCGCGTTAACTCTGCCAGTTCTTCGACCCGTTCGTCCATCCGTTTCTTTTCCCATCCAAGGTGCGATGCGAGCAAGCTGACATTCGCGCGTGCCGTCAAATGCGGAAACAATCCTCCATCTTGAATTACGTAGCCCATCCGTTGCCGCATCTGCATGATGTTGGCTTTAGTGATCGTCGTTCCTTCAAACTGAATCGTCCCACCGTCCGCACCGACCAAGCCAACTAACAAGCGAAGCAATGTACTTTTGCCGCAGCCGCTTGGACCAATAAGAACGGTTGATTCACCCGCGCGAAACTCAACCGTCGTCGGCTTGAGAACCTGAATCGGCCCGAATGATTTTGAAACACCCTGTAAAGCAAACATCGACAAACGGTCCAATCTTTGTGTTGACTTCAGCCTTGAGCGTGCGCGGAATTGAGCTCGTCGAGCATTATTTGCACGCGGCGCTCAATATGATCTGTAACCTCCGCTGGCGAAATCTTCTTGTTTTTGCCACGCGGCAGTTCGTAAGGCTCGTCGAAGCGCACGATAACACGCCGTGGGCCACGAACACTTGGAAAGGCGGCTCCGAGAGCGTCTTCCTCCAACTTGTCGAGCGTCTCCGCTTGACGTTCCCAAGTTGGATTCTGCTCCATGTAGTCGCCTGGATAGCTGTACAACTGAGTCACTAAGAACATATCATCCATGTCTGCCGCCCATTGCCGTCGCTGTTCTGCGGTCGCGAGTGGTTTCGGTTCGCTGCTAGGCTGGTCTGTTGGCAATGTTTTATCCGACTGAGGCAAACTCTCCTGCTGAGCTTGAATGATGCGGCGGCGAACTTCCTTCACGCGCTCGGGTATCATGCAGTCGCGATCACGAATGGAGTAACGATCCTCGCAGCGCGACAATACCAAACTTGCCAATTGTTTCGCGCGACAGACGGGATCGCCTTCAGTGCAGTTGCCGAAGTGTTCAAGCTCCTTAAGCGTGATTAGGCCCTTGGCGACATGCAAGATTCGCTCACGTACGGTCGCATTGAGTCGAGGTCGCCAGTAAAGTCTTCTTTCCAAACTATCCAACGTTTGAAGCATGCTCGGCGTAGGATCTTGGGTATACCAACGCTTGATGGCGACCGGAATGATGACGACCGGGCGATTCGCTTTGCGAGCAGCCATCAAGGCCATCGCAGCAGCGCCATCGCGAAAGGGCGTCACGCGGTCGTTCGTGTGATAGACATCCCCCTCGGGGAAAATTACCAGCGGTTGGGGACGATTTTGCATGATATCAACGGCGGTCTTTAGCGACTGAATATCAGTTCCTTCACGATCGACGCTGAAGCAACCACAGCGACGCATCGATTCGCAATTGAACCAGTTACTCTGCGCGAAAACCTGCCAGGCGGTCATGAAGTAGAACGGAGTCTTTAGCCGTTCCGCCCCTTCGAGCAGGCAATAAGAATCCCAATGAAACGAATGATTGGGTGTCATCAGCACCCCGTGTTTTGCATCGAGCGCCGACTTTAGATTTTCCAATCCCTGGACATCGATTCGCTCGATCTGTTGTTTCTTGAGGGCTCCGCGGCGCCAGTACCTCGCAAGTTGAAACCACCAAGGGGTCAACTTCGGGGACCAACGACGATCAGGAACGCCATAGGGCTGTATGTTCAAAGTGTGTCTCAATCATTAAATATTTATCGCTCACCTCACAACCCAACTTGCCAGTCTCCCTCTAGCCTCCAGCCCAATGTCACTCACTTTCTCGACTTTGCAAAATCACAACACCTCGGTACCGTTGGACTAATCAGCCGGAACGCGTTAGCGTCCGGTTTGTATCCATTAACCGGACGCTAACGCGTTCCGGCTGATAGTCTTTAACCTCGGCAAGCGAATACTATCCTTATATTGAGTACAGCCATTCGAAAGTGAGTGACATTGGCCTCTAGCCTCTAGCCCCGAGCCTCTAGCCCCTACTCCTTCAACGTAGCCTCCAGATATTCAACCACCTTAACAAGCTGCCGATCCCCTTCGCAGCGTGGCGAGGGAGGCTTTTCTGCTGCGTTGTTCAAGCGAGGGTCGCCACGGGAATTCCACCTTTTGTACAAGTACAATTCCTCCAGCGGCGTAATGGTTTGTGTCAGTGCCGCGTCTGGCGTAACGCCCCAATCGTCGCTTTCTGTTGACTTATCGGACCGATGAATGTTCTTTCCGTTGGGACGATAGAATTTTGCGGTTGTCACTTTAATAGCTGTTTGATTGTCTTGCAAATCGAAGACCTGCTGCACTGTCCCCTTGCCGTAGGAGCGTTGCCCAGCCAGCATTGCTCGCCCTGAGTCTTTTAAACATGCCGCCATGATTTCACTGGCACTCGCTGAATCTCCGTTGACGAGTACCACGATTGGAATACCAAGTGGTAAAAGTACATCGTGATCAGCGGTCCGTTCACTGCCAAACTGTTCATTGCGGCCACGAGTGCTCACGATAACACCTCGATCGAGCAACATGTCGCACATATCCACAGCGGATCGCAAAATGCCGCCAGGGTTTGAGCGCAGATCGATGACCACTGCTTTTGCATGATCCTTCACCGCCTCGATGGCTTTCCTAAACTCCTCGGTTGTGCGTTCACCGAACAACGTGACACGGATGTATGCAATGCGAGGATCTTCTTCTAAAAAATAGTTCCATTTCGAATCAGATTGAATTCGATCACCGAAAACCGAATCGACTTGCACATCGGCCCGTACAATGGTCATTACGGCGGTTTCGCTTGAATTCATCCGCTGAACTTTCAACGTTACGGCTTCACCCAACGGGCCTCTCATTTTTAACGTTGCGGCGTTGGCTTCAACACCCTCGGTCGACTCGCCATTAATCTCGAGAATGACATCGCCCGGCTGAATACCCGCTTCAAAGGCCGGCGAGCCAAGAATTGGCGCAACAACCGTCAACCGCTTCACTGCTGGCGGTCCCTCAATCAGGATCCCAACCCCGCCAAATCGTTGCTCGATGACCTCTTGAAATTCTTGGTATTTTTTGGGTGGAATGAAGGCCGAATTTTGATCCAGTCGGGAGACAATTCCCTGCATTGCAGCGATATACAAGTCCTGCGGATCGACCTCTTCAACATAGTTCTGTTCGATCAATCCGATGGCATAGCCGATCTTGCCGGCGTACTTCAGCCGGTCGGCTTGCACGCAGCAAGAGACGCTGACAAACATCACAAGCAATAGAATTTGAATGTTTCTTACCGGCACTCGTAAACTCCTACAATCAGATTTACCGTTTGAAATGGTATCTCGGAGCGATACTTAATGGGATTTTACCGCATTCGAGCTTACCTTGCGCGTCTGGAAATCCAAGCTTGTAGCGAATTCTTTCCAGCCATTGCAGTTCGCGCGGTTAGAGAAAATAGTCCGAACCGTGGCGGCCAACCCTTCGGTGATCTAAACTTGAAAATGTGGGACTCACGCTCAGGTAGCTGGTTTCGTGAGAAACCGGATGCGGCAGATATGACTCACACATTCCTCCGGTTTCTCAAGAAACCAGCTACCGATTTACAAAAAAGTCGAATTCTATGCGCCTTTGCTGTCAGCAACTCAAGTTGGTTTTTGCAATCTTATTAGCCTGCTCAGCTTTCATCGGCGAGACAAAAGCCAATCATCCTTTCCATGTCAGCACGGCGGAAGTAGAGTTCAACGCCAAGACTAAGCGGCTCGAAGTCGGTCTGAAATGCCAAACAACTGATCTTGAACGTGCGCTTCGAATAATGGCTGGCAAGAAGATTGACATCGAGAACGATCCAAAGATCGATGAGCTCCTGACTCGCTACGTCACGGAGAATTTCTATCTCGCTCTTGCTCCGTCAATTTCAAAGTCCGATCCGTCGAAACCGATTTCAAATAAAGCGCTGTCAAACAACGAACTATCAAGCAACGCAATAACCGACGTCCCAGCTGCACCTAAAGAATCGATCAAACTGGTAGGTAAAGAGTTTGAGACCAAATGGATCTGGGTTTACTTCGAGCTTCAACCGCCTGCAGGTGAAGAACCACTTGTATTGGTAAATTGTGTTCTCTTCGAAGTCAACACAGGTCAAATCAACACATGTCTCATTCGGGAGGATGGCAAACGACATGCATTGAAATCGACTGCCAACAAGCCGCTGCAAGATTTTGATCGCAAATGGTTAACGGCAGCATTGAGCGAGAAAAGTCAATAGTGCTTTGATGAAGGACGAGGGCCACAATCCAGGCGGAAGCACCTGTTATCGGCGAATCTTTGCTGCAGACACCCACTGAACGCGAATAGCCTTTTGCGCTACAATAAAGCTATTGGCTGTTGTTAGTATTCTAAGTTCGCTGGAAATCACGGTTGGCAAGCGCCTTAAGTATTCAATTACTTTTCTGACGCATTGTCATAAGCGACCAAACGCTCGGGTGGCTTCGCTTAGGTGATGCTTGCGTGGTACTGTGCGAACCGAAAACATTGATCAAATTCATTTCAAGGAGGCAAACCGTGTCGAATCGAAATTCTTGCGGTTGGTTCATTGGCTTTGCGGCAGCAGCAGCTCTTTTTCACTTTTCGTATCCAATCGCACTCGCGGAAGACCAGATGGCAAAGTTAATAACTTCGATTGAGGGAATTACCGAACATAGACTCGACAACGGAGTTCAGCTGCTTTTGTTCCCTGACGAAAGCAAGTCGCAAGTCACCGTAAATATGACAGTCTTTGTCGGGTCGCGTCACGAAGGCTATGGCGAAGCCGGAATGGCACATCTTCTCGAGCACATGCTTTTCAAGGGAACACCAAGCCACCCCAAAATTCCTGAAGAACTGAAGAATCGCGGCGCAGATTTCAACGGGACCACTTGGCTCGATCGAACCAACTACTATGAAACGCTTCCAGCCGCCACCGACGCACAGGCGACTGAAAACCTGGAGTTCGCAATCTCGCTGGAAGCAGATCGGCTGATGAACAGCCACGTTAAAGGTGAAGACCTTGTCTCAGAAATGACCGTGGTTCGCAACGAATTCGAGCGCGGCGAAAATAGCCCTCAACGTGTTCTCATGCAGCGCGTGCAAGCGGTCGCATTCGAATGGCATAACTACGGACGCTCAACGATCGGCAATCGCAGCGACATCGAGCGGGTGCCCATAGACCGCTTGCAAGCTTTTTATCGAAAGTTCTATCGACCTGACAACATTATGCTGGTCGTTTCCGGCAAGTTCGAACCGGAGAAGTGCATCAAGATGGTCGAATTGTATTTCGGCGCGCTTGCTGCTCCGGAATCTCCTGTGGACCGCACTTACACGACCGAGCCGCCTCAAGATGGCGAACGATCCGTAAATCTTCGCCGTGTAGGTAACACGCAGTTGATCACGACGGCCTACCATGTTCCAAGTGGTGCACATCGCGAGTTCGCGGCGGTCGAATTGCTTGGGTATATCTTCGGCACCGAACCAAGCGGCCGGCTTTATCGCGGCTTGGTTGTTCCTGAACTAGCAACCAGCACATCGTCCTTTGCGATGGCCTTACATGATCCCGGTTTGATGATGTTTGGTGTCCAAGTCGGCAAAGAGAAATCAATCGAAGCTGCGCAAGATGCCCTGCTGAAAATCGTCGAAGAGGTCGCGCAGAATCCAGTTACCGAAGAAGAACTTAAGCGAGCCAAAACACAGTTCCTAAAAGAACGTGAGCTGCGTGCAAGCGATTCGAAGGACATTGCGATCGAGTTGAGCGAATGGGCTGCGGAGGGGGATTGGCGTTTGTATTTCTTGTTTCGCGACAACGTTGAAGCGACTACAGCCGAAGAATGCACTGCGGTTGCAGCCAAGTATCTCTCGCGCAATAACCGCACTCTGGGTTTGTTCACGCCGACGGAAAAGAGTGAGCGCATCGAAGTTCCAACGCGGCCTGATCTGTCTGAATTGTTAGCCGATTACATTGGTCGCGACGAGTTGCAACAAGGCGAAACGTTTGATCCAGATCCGATGGCGATCGAAGCCAAAACAAAGCGTGGCAAACTGAGCAATGGCTTTAAGACTGCCTGGCTGCCCAAGAAAACACGCGGTCAAATGGTCAACATCGACTTAAATCTTCGCTTTGGCAATGAACAGGCCCTACTGCCATATGTTACCGCTGCGCAGTTCATGCCTGACCTGATGCTGAGGGGCACCAAGAATCTCACGCACGAACAACTCCAAGATCGGCTCGATGAGTTGCGCGCTAAAGTGGATATCACATCGGCTGGAAACGGCTTAATTTCGGTATCGATCGAAACGAAGCGCCAGTACTTGGATGAACTGATGCCACTGGTCGGAGATATCTTGCGAGAACCGCGATTTGACAAGGAAGAATTGGAAGTCCTTCGTCGTCAGGCGATCACAGGAACCGAATCGCAACTGACCGAACCTCAAGCACTCGCTGGACTTGCAGTTAGCCGCGCATTGTCTCCGTTCGACAAAAACAACATTCGATACGTGCCAACCCATGCGGAACGGATTGAGCGTTACAAGAATGTTACTATTGAGCAAGTTCGCGAAATGCACAGTAAATTGCTCGGCGGGCAGTATGGCGAAGTGACAGCCGTCGGCGACTTCGACCCTGTGGCAGTTGAGAAGGCCTTGGAAACAATCCTTTCTGGTTGGACGTCAAGCGTTCCACAAGAACGTGTTGCACAGCCTGCAATTACAAACATCCCCGGCAAGATTGAAAAGATCGAAACCCCGGATAAGGCCAACGCGGTTTTCTATGCCGGCGAAGCCATTGCCATGCGCGACGACAATCCCGATTACCCAGCCCTTTTGATTGGCAACTACATTCTAGGGGCTGGTGCCATGTCATCGCGATTAGGCGAACGCATCCGACAGAAAGAAGGTCTTTCCTACAGCGTAGGTTCAGGCTTGAACGCGCATCCAGTCGACGAACGTGCCCGCCTGACCTTGTTCGCAATTACCAATCCGGAAAACAAGGATAAACTGATGTCCGCGGTTAAGGATGAGATCGACTCGCTGCTGAAAGATGGCATAACCGAAGAGGAACTTGCCGCAGCCAAGCAGGGCTATTTGCAAGGCGAGCAGCTTTCGCGAACCAGCGATGCCGCCCTTACCCAAATACTAGCCGGTACTATTTTTGCCAATCGTACGATGGAGTATCACAGCAAGTTCGAGAAGGCGGTCGCTGATTTAGATGTAGCGAAAGTCAACGCCGCTTTGCGTAAGTACATCGAACCAGCTCGATTGATCACCGCCATCGCCGGAGATTTTGCGAAGACAGCGAAACCCGCCGATTGAAGATAGGGCTTTGTTACAGCTTAATTTTAGGGTAGCGAAACTCGTCAAGAGTTTCGGCCTTGCTTGTAAATCTCCGAAGTTCTCGACGACTTTCGCTGCGGAAAGAACCCTAATTCTTAGCTGTAACAAAGCACTAGGGCATTTCACATCAGATGCTGTCGCAGCCAAATGCACTCTATTAGTTGCGATAGCTGATA
>JANODD010000207.1:0-9210 GCA_031412515.1 Planctomycetia bacterium
CCCACCCCCCCCCCCCGGGGCGACGGCTGATTGTCTTTCTGCTTTCCTTATAGCTGACAAGTCATCGCACCACCCAGCAAGGAGGGCGCTTCACTTAGGAACCGTTAGAAAACTCCCAATTGCCGGTGACTTATCAGCCGGAAGGCGTTAGCCTCCGGTTCAATACACAACCGGAGGCTAACGCCATCCGGCTGATCAGTCTAAGCCACCGTAGTAACCACACCTATTTCGATGTTTAAAGTAAATCGCCCTCCAAGCTAGGTGGTGGCGGTCAGCGAGTAGTGCATCCGGTTTCTTACGAAACCAGCTACCTCACTGAGGAAAAATGCTTCACAGCGTTGCCTATCGACCAGTCACGAAGTGACGAAAGCGTTTCGGCCACCATGAATTTTTACCTCTTCGAACCGCATCGTCCATGACGTCCAACTGGTTTTTTCAAAGTCTCTTGCGAGTATCGCCACGATCCTTCGTAGTCAATCGATCGTCGATAAACGTAGAGCTTTTCGTGATCAAAAATTGGTTCATTCATCACAGCCCTTTCGAGCACGAGCACGAGCACGAGCACGAGCACGAGCACGAGCACGAGCACGAGCATGAGCAGGAGTCACGGTTCTGGATTCAATGCTCGAATTCCAATCTTGTGAGTCATGACTATTCCTTGCTTTTAAACGGTGGCAGAAAAGCCCCGACTCGATGCCCAACACAACACTAAACCATGGCAGCGTGCGACGCGTGCGGGCTGATGATGCGTGTTATGCCCAAGTGCTAGCATTGCAACTGGCTGTGTCAATTTTAGTAATTTGATTTCCACTGTTTGAAATAGCTGCTCACGGAAGGAACTTTCGAATGGCAGTTTCATAAAAATGAATTTGGCCATCTGCGTGTCCAAAACGATGGAAATTTAGAGCCTAAATCTTGAGAATTCCAGTCAATTTCCGCCGTTGAGGGTTTGAATTACTAGAAAAATTGGGTCAGGGCAGAAATTCCACAAATCTTGGACCAAACGTGTCAAACCACCCGCGATACTATATTTGTCGCCAGTGAGTTGCCAGTGAGTCGCGAATCCGGTAGTATCCCAGTGGTCTTGTGACCTTCCAAAAGGTGATACGTCCGAACGACAACGTCACATGCGATCAGTCAATCGTGTTGAATTAAGTTGTGGTTCTTCGAGTTCTTTTGGGTTGGGAGTTCCAGGGAAATGGTTACTAGTGCGAGCAAGTCAATGGCTAAAAAGAAACCTGTTAATAACGCTACATCAAAGAAGCCCAGCGAAGGGCCAACTGGGATGGAAGCGGTCTACAAGCGCGAACCCGGACTTCGGACCACTCTCGCTCAAATTGAAAAGCAATTCGGTGAAGGCTCGATCATGCCGCTTGGTGGCGAAGCCCTGCTGAAGATCGACGGCGTGCCGACTGGTAGCCTGTCGTTGGACATGGCACTCGGTGGACTCGGCGTTCCTCGTGGTCGTATCATCGAAATTTTTGGACCAGAGTCGAGCGGTAAGACCACGCTCGCTCTCCACATCTGTGCTGAAGCTCAAAAGAACGGTGGCATCGCGTCGATCATTGACGCGGAACACGCTTTCGATCCAAGCTGGGCTAAGAAAATCGGCGTCGAACTCGACACGCTGCTGGTATCACAACCAAGCAGTGGTGAAGAAGCGATGCAGATTACTGAGCACTTGGTGAAGAGCAATGCGGTGGACGTGATCGTTATCGACTCGGTCGCCGCTTTGATTCCGAAGCAAGAACTCGATGGTGAAATCGGACAGTCGCACGTTGGCTTGCAAGCTCGCTTGATGAGCCAATCGATGCGAAAGCTGACCGGTGCGATCGCAAGAAGCAAGACAGTTGTGATCTTCATCAACCAGATCCGTGAAAAAATCGGTGTGATGTTCGGTAGCCCCGAAACAACACCCGGCGGTCGGGCTTTGAAGTTCTACTGCTCATGCCGAATCGATGTGCGCCGAATCGGAGCACTCAAAGACGGCGAAGAAGTAGTGGGTCAACGCGTTCGGTGCAAGATTGTGAAAAACAAAGTTGCACCTCCGTTTCGCATCGCGGAATTTGATATGATGCACAACTGTGGGATCAGCTACGAAGGTGACTTGCTCGATTTGGGAGTGGTTCACAAAGTGGTGACTCGTAGCGGTGCGTGGTTCAAGCTCAATGAGACTTATCTTGGCCAAGGCAAAGAGAAGGCTCGCGTGTTCTTGCTCGAGAACAAAGACGTTGCGTCTGAAATCAAAGAGCGGATCATGGCTGCTGGTGGCTATGCCGGACCCGAAAACGCAGTCGGCGAAGATGCCGAAGCGGAATCGGAAGATGCTGAATCGGAGTTGGTTGACAGTTAATGGGTCGTAGCTTGGGAACATTTGTCCCGAGCGGGAAATCGATAAGTAGCTTGGGACTCCAGTCCCGAGCGAACTAGGCAAATAAAAACAAGCAGGACGGGACTAGAGTCACATCCTACGAACCGACCGGCAGCTTGCTTGCCCCCAAGCTGCCGGTTTTCGTTTTTCTTCAGGTCAGCAACTGAAGTAATCTCTATGCCACGAGCCCGCAGTGGACTCACTGCATCCGCCTCTCGTCGCAACGCTAACGCAAATTCTTGAATTGTCGTAAACCCTTGCAGGAAAACATGTTGCAGGCGGCGAAAATGCTTCGCTTCGTCACTTGGCACGGCATTCGTTATAGGTCTTCGCAAACCGAACCATTTCGTGCATTGCGAGGAACCCACCATGTCATCTGCCTACCTGCCCGACGAGTCTTATCTCGTCAAAGAAGAAGATCTCATTGAGGCCACGATCGTTGAAACCTCAAAGCCCAGCGTTAGCCGCTCGACGATAATCAATGGGACCATTGATAGGGCCATTGAATGCGAACCACAGCGTTCGATGTTGGAACGCTTTGTCGATAGTTTTTTTCGGCGCGAGAACATTCGATGGCTTGCCGTCATCGGGGCTGCGATAGTAGTTGCCTCGTCCTTGATGATTGTCACCAATGAATGGTCGGGCTGGCCAGTGCAAGCCAAGTTTCTGACGATCTTAGCTTACACTGGGCTAACTTATCTGTTTTCTGACTTCGGTCGGAAGCATCTCGGGCTGCAAATCACCGCCCGCGTGTTGCAGTACTTAACGCTGTTGCTGTTACCAATCTGCTTCCTTTCACTCAGTTGGCTGTTTGGACCTACATATAGCTACACGACCGCGACGGGACTACAGATGATGGTCCTGATCGCTCCGGCGTTGGGGCTCGCGTGGTTCTCTGCCTCGCGAATTTTTGAACACCTGTGGCGCGGTAAGCAGCAGACATTCTTGTCGAGTTATCTAATTCTGTGTGCGTCCGGTGCGATGCCTCAGTTGCATGATGCTCGACTGGCTGTGCTGGTTACATTCGGTCTTTGGCTTGTAGCGAGCATCGGCGCGATCAAAATCAACCGCCATGTGTTTTGGATCACCGAAGAGCATCGCTTGCCACGTGCCTTCGGGTTTCTTCCAATCGCGTTGCTCGGACTTCAATTTCTAGCACTGGTTGCAATTAAAACGGGAATTGCTCTGCCCATTGAATGGATGGGGTTTGGATTGGTTTTAATGTCCAGCACGGTTTTGATGACTACGCGCGCAGTCGCTGATGTTCATCGTCAACGAACCGGTGGAAACATGCGTCCACTGCCCTGGAACATCCTTGCACCGCTGGTTGTTGGAATCGGCATGTCGCTGTTTGGCGTTGCGATTTCCGTTCACGGTTTTTCTTACATCTCGCAAACGACTTACGCTGTCGTTCCTACTGCGCTGCTGGCCAGTTTGATGATGTTCCAGGCGACCTGGGAAACCAATCAGCGAGCGTTCGTTTGGATCGGCCTTGTTTTAATGGCGATCAGTTACCAATGTGCACCGACACTTTTCGCAGGGCTCGTTCAGCAAGTTAAGTCGAGTGCGGCCTCCGCAGTGGGTGAAGAACGCTTGCCACTAGCGTTCTACGGCCTGAGCTATCTGCCATTCTTGTTGACCGTTGCCGGCGCAAGCTCGCTCCTTGCACGTCGCACTGAGCCTGCGTTCGCCATTCCAATGCGTCACTTTGTGACACTCGTGTCACTGGCCTTGTTCGCTCTGTCATGGACCCACGTTAAAGCGTGCTTCCCAGTTGCCGTTGTCAATCTGTTGCTGTTTAGCTTCTACGCAATCACATTTCGTGATAGGCGCTACGCAATCCCTGCTCTCGCCGCTATCACAGCTGCGGTCGGTACATGGATCCCGTTTGCAAACGCCATGCAGATCGCTGATATCCACTACATCCACATCGTTACTAGTCTAAGCGTTTTTGCAGGCGTCCTGGCTGCGTTCCCTCAAATTGATCGACTCATCAATCGCTTGCCACTCCCTTCGTCCACCTGGAGCGGCGAGCTTATCCGTCAAGATGGGAAACCGCTATCACTATGCAACTTAACGTCAAGTTTCCTAAGCATTAACATGGCGGCAATTTGGTTGCTGTGGGTCATTGGTTGTGTGACTATTTCGCAGGCGATGGGACATGGTGTCGCGCTAGGTGATATCACTCATGCAATCGGAGTGATTCCGCTGGCAACGCTGGTTGCCAACTTTGCAATTTTGACTGCTCGCACTCGATCGATTTACTTCAGTCTTGGAATGTGGAGCATGGTCGCCTTCGCTGCAGTGGCGTCTGCGGTTTATCTACGTGTCCCTGCGCTCGACATCGCAACGGGTACAACGGTCGTCTGTGCAGTGGTGAGTTTCGTAACCCTGCTGCCATTCCGAAGCAAGGCCGGACTAAGTGTCGCATACTTGAATCAGTTCGCAAGACCTTCGAAAACAGACGAACCGGTCTCGCTTGTCACCGCTTTTCTCTTTCCGCTGCACGATGTCAGTGCGGTGATGTTGCTCAGCTTAATCGCGGCGGTACATTTTCCTACGATCTTAGTATCCAATGTTTTCTTGATGCCACTGTTCGCGCCAGTTGGCACGATCGCTGTGCTGGGCTGGTTAGTAGCGATCAGGTTGATCTTCAAGAATCAGGGAGCTGGAGTTGCAGCAGCAATCGCTTTCCCGTTGTTCTGCTCGGCAGTTGCAGTCTCCATTCCCGGCTTTGTCGCTTCTTATGCAACACTGCCATTGGTCTGGTCGATTGCCGCAGTGGTCACAAGCCTTGTTGCATACCGCTCAACTTCGAACGCTTCAGTATCAGTTCAAAGTGTTGCCCTGGCATGGGTGGTGTTTAGTGCTGGACTAAGCCTCGGTTCGTTCGAGCTTGTTGCTAGAGTAACGGCCCTTGTTTCGCTGACAAGTCTTGCGGTTACCGAGCTGCGTCGATACGGAAAAAACAGTTGGACGGCTCTTGCGATCGCGGCCAACGTACAGATCCTTATGTTAGTCACTGGTCTATGCGGCGTGACATCTTGGATCGAACTGCTGCAGAACCCAGCTCTTGGTCTATCCGTGGCGCCTGCGTTTGCCTTGGCAATCGTTGTTAGCGTTGCACTATGGGACGTCAGACGAATTGGTTTCGATGCCAAACTGCGGGGTGTCTGCCAAGTTGTCCTTCGAGTCTTTTTCGGCGCAGCCGTACTTAGCTGCTTCTCAATGCACTTTGCGGACGTGGTGCAGACATCGACGCTGATGATCGCATTAGCAATGGCTGCAGTAGTCGAGTTCATCGAAGCAGTTCGCAAGCAACACGCGGCACATATTTGGAGCAGTATTGCAATTGTAAGTGTCGCAGTCGCATGGTTGATTTCGCAAGGACAATTGATAATCGGAGGCGGTGCGAGTCAAATCATCGTGTTCAATCTATCGATCGTTGCGTTAGTCATCGCACGACTTACTCGCGACCATCGTTTGCTAGGTTTCACAACACAGCCCCTGGACTTGATTGGACTAACTTGTCCAGCCGTGTTGGTCGGAATAACAGTCTTCCGCAATGCGATGGGAATTGAACAATATTTTGCGGGTGCAGATTCTGGAATGTTGCTTGCCGCTGCGGCGATTTACTTTCACCGCGGACTGGCAACGTCTAACCGAGGATTTGTCATCGCTTCAGCCATGATTCTCAACATTGCGTCGATCCATCTATGGTGGTCGCTGAGCTTCCATGATCTGCAACTCTACTTGGTCCCGCTTGGTATGACGATCATCGCCATGGTTCAACTGCTGAAGAAAGAAATCCCATCATCAGCACACAACCCGATGCGCAACTTGGGTGCACTAGTGATTCTGGTATCGCCCGTCCTTGAAATTGTCAGCGGCAGTTGGCTGCACTTGATCACGCTGCTAGTGCTTAGTGTGTTAGTGATTCTGCTGGCGATTGGACTTCGAATCAGAACCCTGGTCTACGTCGGAACCGCGTTCTTGTTTGCAGACTTGTTTGCGATGGTCATTCGATCTGCGTGGGCGAATCCAGGCATGCTTTGGATCGGCGGCCTAGGAATTGGAATCGCGGTGATCGTATTGGCCGCGATTTGTGAGAATCATCGCGAGCAGCTGCTTGCGAAGATTCGTGTTCTGAGTGCCGAGTTGGCAACTTGGAACTAGTTTTGCACTTTGGTTTCAGCTTCTGTGGAGTTTTTTGAAAGGCAATGAAAATGAAATGGCTTAGTCAATTTAGTTTGGTCATGCGGTCGAGCATCACGTCTTTGAAGGAGATGGTTGAAGACCCTGAGCGTATGCTACATCAGTTGATCATCGACATGGGCAATGAGCTCGATGAAGTTCGTGCGAGCGTGGCCGAAGCGGTAGCCGATGAAATCCAGATGCGCAAGCGGGCTGAAGCGGAAAGAGCTGAAGCGGGTAAGTGGCTCGAGAGAGCAACTGCTGCGATCAAGCGTAAAGACGACAATTCAGCTCGAGCGGCGCTTGATCAAAAACTGGCTGCCCAGACTCGGGCCAATCAATATTGTGAAGAGTATGAGAAGCAGAAAGCTGAAGTGAGCAAGCTTCAAAAATCGGTTCGCGATTTAGAAGACAAAATCCGTCAAGCTCGTCAGAAGAAGACATTGCTGACCGCGAGGATGGCGCGAGCCTCTTCGGTGCAAAAGATTCACAGCGCTATGGACCGCTGCGACAGCCAATCGGCTTTCTCGCAGTTCTCGCGGCTCGAAGGAAAAGTGGATCGTCAGGAAGCGCTATGTGAAGCTTGGGATCGCATGGATGGAAAAGACCCTGCTGCTGAGGAATTGCAAGAACGCTTTGAAATCGAAGAACGCCAAGAGCAGCTTTCGATCGAGCTTGAGAAACTTAGATCTCAAGTGGAGTAGATCATGTTTCGTTTGCTTCACGCGTTGACGCAGTTGCTACAAATTTGGTGGACCAAAGACCGCATCCGCGTCGCGCGCAGCGAAGGAAAGCTATTTCGAATCCGTGTCGGTGATCGCTTGCTCATCGAAGACAAGATTTTCCATGTGCTCACTCGCCAAGAAAGTCAGTCTTCAGCAATCGTAACCGTTGTCTATACGCTTGAAGAAGAACAAGCCGATTCAAATCAGGTTTGCTCTTTAAGTTGTACGATGCAAAGTGAAAATTCACTCCTGGAATGTAGGAGCGATTCATTAGGCATTTTCAACGAACACATCGCGAGTATTTTCAATGAACGCATTACAATACTCGCCCAATCCAAAAATCGCCTCAATTACTTCACCTCTTAGTGGTTCGATCCTGGCTTCCCCTCGCCCTGTACTCGGGGAGAGGGGACCGAGGGGTGAGGGGTTCTTTGGGGGGGCGAAAAACGCCTTTCCAGAAAAGTCAAGTGAAACCGACTCGTTCAAATTCTGCACGGAGAGAAACACTCAAGCGTCGCGAGCACCCGACTTAACAAACTTATAGTAAGAAGCATTGTTGATGGCTTGAACCAATGCACCAAACATTGCCCCTCGAACAATCCAAGCCCGAATGTTGATCAACAGAAACGGATTAAAGACAAAGCTGATCAGTTCAAGCAAAACGAACAGGACCAGCGAACTTATAGCGCAAGTCATTGGGAAGAGAAAAACAAAAATGCCCATCAAGATCAGAGCAACCGAAGTAGCGATACCAAATCCAGCGATTACTTGAATGACGTACAGAATTTCTTCCATTGACACATCTTCAGCACCCTCCGATAAAGCCACAGCCGATGATTTGGCAATGACCAGCTGGATGACGCAAATCAGAAGTTTCAAAGCGCCGATTCCGATCAGAATCCATCGCGACTGCGCAAGATGGCCGCCGGCTCCGCTGCGAGTTGCTTTCTTGGTCTGGCCCATCTCTTCGCGAGCTTGAGCCAACATCTTGCTCGTCGCCGACGGAGCTTTCGGTGGAGCAAATGGGTCCGGTTCAGGTGGCGGCTTAGGGGCAAGGCTCGCCCAGTCGTCGTCGCTGAGGGAGTGAAATGGATTCATCGCAGGGGCAGGCTGAGCGGGCTGAGCGGGGACCTTCGGTGAATTTGGCGTCTTGGCTGGCACTTTGACGATTTTGCCGCACGAGCACTTAACTGCTTTTCCCGCGGCAGTTTCAGGAACTCGATGCCCCTTTCCGCACTCACACTTCACAGCAATGGTTGCGGTTGTCGCTGGTGGTGCGATTGTCGGTGCCGTAGCTGTCTTGCTTGTTGCACTGGTCGTCGTGCTGGTCGTCGTGCTCGGTGTTTTCGGAACGACAAACGACTGGCCACAATTGCACTTTACCGACTTGCCCGACAAGTCGGCTTTTGAATTGGAGACCTTCTTGCATGTGGGACAGGTGACTTGCATCGTAGCGGCTTCGGCGGGAGTTCCAAGTTGAGATCAGATGATGATAACTCGCGAACGCCTCAAAGTCCAACAAACACGAGCGGACTCGTGAGAACCACAGTGTATCCCTCGGTGTCTCTCAGCCAATACTCCCAGTTTCCGTTTTCGCTCAGTTGACTTGGTCTAAGAACTTGTACATTCATAACCTCTGCTCGCGCGACAGCAGCATGAAAATCTTCGAGTTCAAACCAAAGAATCACTCCGTTACCATACGGCTTAAGTGAAGGGTTACCAAGCTGGCCATGGTGATGCTCAACTTCCCCCTCGGTACTCCGGCAAGCAACGGGGATGAAATGTTGCGACTTCGATCGCGATCAGCTCCATGGCGGCATAAGCCCTCGTCGCGTTCGATGCGAGTTTGCGCACGTAGCTTGTAAGTTGTGCTTCCGCCGGGGCAAGCCCGGGACGGAAAGCAAATACGTTCCATCGTCG
>JANODD010000208.1:0-26683 GCA_031412515.1 Planctomycetia bacterium
GAGTCAGCTCATGATAGTGCGTCGCAAATAGCGTTCTTGCGCCGAGCACATCATGCAAGTGTTCGACGATCGCCCAAGCTAGACTGAGTCCGTCATAAGTGCTCGTACCGCGGCCGATTTCGTCCAAGATTACCAAACTGCGCGACGAAGCCGTGTTGAGAATCCTCGCCGTCTCCACCATTTCAACCATGAACGTACTCTGGCCTCGCGATAACTCGTCGCTTGCACCCACTCGAGCAAAAATTCGATCCGCGATACCAATCCGAGCTCGACGCGCTGGCACGAAACTCCCTAGCTGAGCCATCAACGTGATCAAAGCGACTTGACGAATGTAAGTGCTCTTACCAGCCATGTTGGGGCCAGTGATCAGCATCACGATTCCATGATGGCCACCGACATGACAATCGTTGGGTACAAAGGTCCCTTTCGATTGCATCACGTCGAGCACCGGATGGCGACCTTCGACGATCTCCAATTCATCGGAATCGACCATTTCAGGCCGCACATAGTCTTGGCGTTTTGCCAGCTCCGATAAACCGGCCAAAACATCGAGCTCGGCGAGAACTAGCGAATTCTGCTGCAACTCGTTCAGGTGCGTTCCAACTTCTCCACGCAGTTGACCGAACAGTTCAACCTCTAGCAGTAGAGCTTCGTCGTCCGCCGAGATCACTTTCGTTTCGTACTCTTTCAGTTCATCGGTGATGTAGCGTTCGGCGTTCTTGAGCGTCTGTTTGCGAATGAAGTGGGCAGGAATCTTCTCGCGATGCGTGTTGGTTACTTCCAAGTAATAACCAAAGACTTTGGTGTAACCGACTTTTAGACTGGTGATTCCGGTCAGTTCGATTTGGTCAGCTTGATACTGCGCGATCCATTGCTTGCCGCCGGACGCAAGGTTGCGAAGCTCGTCGAGTTTGCTGTTGTAGCCATCGCAAATGAAGCCGCCGTCGCGCAAGTGCAACGGACAATCTTCATTGAGGGCCAATAGCAATTTGTCACGCAGCGCTTCACACAGCAGTAAGTGTTGCTCGAGCACATTCAAACGCGGGCTGCGACGAGCGGCTAGAAGAGCCTTTAATTTTGGCAACTGAGCCAACGTCCAACCGACTCGACGAAGATCTCGAGGACTAGCTCGACCCGTTGCAACGCGGCCAAGCAAGCGTTCGAGATCATAAATGTTGCTGAGCGACTCCCGCACTCCGCCTCGCAGTCGATTGTCGCCTAGCAACTCTTCAATCGCGCCGTGACGAGCTCCGATCTCTTCAATGTTTGTCAACGGATTGGAGATCCATGATGCAAGCAAGCGAGCTCCCATCGAGGTGCTAGTCTCGTCGAGCACACTTAGCAGCGATCCTTCACGACTGCGATCGCGCATCGTGTGCGTGATTTCGAGGCTGCGGCGTGTGGCAGCATCAATCTCCAATGTGCGACCGGTACGATAAGGAAGCAACTGACGCAGATGACCAAGCGATGTCTTCTGAGTCTCTTGTAAATAAGCCAAAGCCGCTCCAGCAGCAGCAATCGCGGGCGAATCGTTCTCGGTGTCCCAGCCCATGCCATCGAGGCTTGCGACTTCGAAATGTCGGCACAATTGTCGCGTGGCTTCTTCCGCACCAAACTGCCAAGCTGGACGGAGGGTCACTGCCCAGTCATAACTGTTTCCGCGCGACATCAAACCATCATCATCGCGGATCAGCACTTCCGATGGATCAAGCCTGGCGAGCTCATCGAAAATGCGTCTGCGTGAGAATAACCCCGCTTCAAATCGCCCAGTCGACAGCTCCGCCCATGCGACGCCTACGATCGTTTCATCGTTCGCATTCGCAGGCACACCTGGCTTTGGCGAGAACACAGCAACGAGTAAATTCGTTTGCAGTGGATCGAGCAACGCTTCATCGGTCAGCGTTCCGGCTGTAACGATTCGCGTAACTTCGCGGCGTACGATCCCTTTCGCTTCGCGCGGGTCTTCGACTTGATCACAAACTGCAACGCGGTAACCTTGCCGAATGAGCTTGGCCAGATAGCCTTCCAGTTGATGGTATGGAAAGCCCGCCATCGGAACGGGGTTCTCGCCTTTGTCGCGCGTCGTCTGTGTCAGTCCCAGTACTTTTGCGCAGGTCTTGGCATCCTCATGAAACACTTCATAAAAGTCCCCCATGCGAAACAGCAGAATCGCATCCGGGCAAGCCGCTTTGGCGTCTTCATACTGACGCATCATGGGCGAAAGGTTCATGCTTTACATTCAAAACGTGGCAGTGATCGGCGAGAGTCAGAAGGTTTACCTGGAGGCTGACGTCCTGAGAGTATCTACGATCGCGCGGCAGAATCAAGGCGTATGGCCTTGGGATTACAGTGATTTCCAGCGTTTGGATTAAGACTGAGGACGTCTCGAACGATTAAGCCGCAATTCGGTTAATTCGTCGGCAAGAAGGACGATGTCGCAGTCACGGCTAAACTCCGCTGCGCCGTAAAACACGCAGGCCTGGCCGCCTATAAGCAGGTGGCGTACTTCGTGGCATGACAGAGTCGAAAGGACTTTGAGAATCGGGTTCGGGATCAAGTGAGCCACCAGCTTGCAAATAGAACTGCCAAAGTTTCATCGATTCGTACCAACGTTCAAGCGGAGTCAAGTGATACCATTCCATCCACGAATCGGTATCGTTTCTCGCATCCTCAAGTCGTTGCAATCGCTGCTCTTCACTCATTTTTAATTTCTTTCGTATAGCCTGCAGTAGAGTTTAGCATTTGAACGTAAAGTTCGCACGTCTGGGTGAGTGATGTCTTTTCGCTTCACCTATCCAAATTTGCGGATGTCTGCGTGAACAGTTAGGATACTCCACTGATGTCATCCGTGGCGGATGGTGCTAGCATCCGCGCCGACGCTGGCAGCGTCGGCCACGACAAAGCCCATCCTAGCTTGAGTAAAAATCATGAAAATAATTGTCATACTTCTTCTGTGTATCACCTGCATGTCACTTAACGCCTCCGAACCGTTACTTGAACAGGCGGACGTTTTTCCAGCAGGCATGAACGGTGTTGCCCTCTATCGCATTCCAGGAATCGTGGTCACGCCGAAAGGAACTGTGCTCGCTTATTGCGAAGCCCGCAAGGATAGCAAGTCGGACTGGGGTGAAATCGAAGTTCATCTGCGACGTTCGACCGACTGCGGTAAGACATGGGAAACGCCCAAGCAGATCGCGCACATGGCCGACCGTATTGAAGGAAACCCACGCAAGCCAACCGGCGGTGATCGCGAACAAACTGTCAACAATCCGATGGCTATCGTCGATCGAATCACCGGCAACATCGAGTTCGTGTACTGTGTCAACTACGCCCGCTGTTTTTCGATGCATAGTACCGACGATGGGCTGACATGGAGCACGCCCACTGAGATCACCGCTTCGTTTGAACCGTTTCGTTCGAAGTATCCATGGAAAGTGATTGCGACTGGACCCGGACACGGAATTCAAATGAAGAGCGGTCGATTGGTAGTGCCGATCTGGTTAGCGTACGGCAAGACAGGTGACCATGCTCCATCGGCGGCCGCAACCATCTACAGCGATGATCACGGCAAGACGTGGAAAGCAGGAGAGATCGCAGTGCCTAACGAAGGTGAGTTCGGTGACCCAAATGAAACAATGATCACCGAGCTGTCCGATGGTCGCGTCATGTTAGTCACCCGTAGTGTCTCCAAGCCCAATCGAAAATTGATTACAACCAACGCCGATGGCGCAGCAGGCTGGAGCTCGCCGGAGTTTCATGAGCAATTATGGGAACCCATCTGCATGGCAAGTATCGTCTCGCATCCATCGAAAAGTGGAACGTTGATTTTTTCGAATCCACACAGCTCGGGACGCGACAAAGAAGGTAAGGAAATTCCCGCCGGTCGAGGCAAACGGCAAAACTTGACGATCAAACTCAGCCGCGATGATGGCAAAACTTGGCCTGTCAGCAAAGTCCTGGAGGTTGGCCCGAGTGCTTACTCGGACTTGGCAGTGCTGACAGATGGTACAATTCTTTGTCTCTACGAGGGCGATAACACAATCCGCTGTGCCCGATTCGATCTTGATTGGATAACAAACCCTGCCCCCTGATCCTGCTCGCTGGTCCTACCTACCAACTAACGCTGTGAAAGATGTAGCTGGTTTCGTGAGAAACCGGGTGCGCTGGTTACCTTTGACTGCATCCGGTTTCTCACGAAACCAGCTACCTTACTAGTTCGTCACACCCATCTATTTTCGAGTACATCATGAAGAGAATCGCCTCACTTTCGCTTTTGATAGTTTTCATAACTTCCCAACTTGCGCTTCACGCTGCTAATCCGAAGCCGCCAAAAGGTTTTCGGACTCTGTTCAACGGCAATGATCTTACTGGATGGTATGGCCTGAATCCGCACGCGTCTGAAAAACTGACTGGCGAAAAGAAGGAAGCCAATCTCAAACAACAACGTGATGAGTTTGCAAAACATTGGAAAGTAGAAGGCGGCGAGCTGGTGAACGTCGGCACTGGCCCTTATGCAACCACAGAAGAAGAGTTTGGTGACATTGAATTGCTGATTGAGTATAAGACAGTCGCCGGTGCGGACAGTGGCATCTATCTTCGCGGAACACCTCAAGTGCAGATCTGGGATTCGAATCAAAAGTTCGATCCTAAAAACCCTAATCGAAAGCCACATCAAGGTTCTGGCGGCTTGTTTAACAATGCACCCAATACGCTTGGACGAGATCCGATTGCTTTGGTCGACAAGCCTTTCGGTCAGTGGAACACGCTTAAAATTCGTCAGATCGGCGCAAGGACTTGGGTAACACTCAACACGCGTCTGGTCGTTGAAGGTGCGGTCATGGAGAATTACTGGGACCGATCCAAGCCGCTTGCCGCCAAGGGGCCGATCATGCTGCAAACGCATGGTGGCGAAATCCGCTGGAGAAATATTTTTGTTCGTGAGATCGGTGAGAGCGAAGCAAAAAATGTACTTGCAAAAGAACCCGAGTTGCCCAATCCAACTTACTATGACGTGGCTTACGGTCCGCATCCAAAGCAGTTGTTACATTTCTGGCAAGCCAAGTCAGATCGTCCGACTCCTGTTTTACTATTCATTCATGGTGGCGGCTGGAATGCAGGTGGACGATTGAGCGGACTGTCAGCCATGTTGCCCAAAATGCTTAGTGAAGGTATTTCCGTTGTATCCGTCGAGTATCGATTCATTGCTGAAGCGACTGCTGACGGTGTGACTCCACCGGTGAAAGGTCCGCTGCACGATGCGGCTCGCGCGCTGCAGTTAGTGCGCAGCAAATCAACTGAGTGGAATGTCGACAAGAGTCGAATTGCGGCCAGTGGTGGATCGGCGGGCGCGTGCACTTCATTGTGGCTTGCCTTTCATCCCGACCTAGCAGATCCCAAAAGCGATGATCCAGTCGCTCGCGAATCCACGCGATTGCTATGCGCGGCTGTTACCGGAGCACAAACAACGCTGGATCCTAAGCAGATGAAAGAATGGACGCCTAACAGTCGCTATGGAGGTCATGCGTTTGGTTTTAAAGGGGATACAGCGCAGAAGATGTCGCAGTTCGATGAATTTTTAGCTAAACGTGAATCCATCCTTCCCTGGATTGCTGAGTACTCGCCTTATGCGCTCGTTAGTTCAGACGATCCGTCTGTCTACCTTTACTATGCGACGCCACCTGCTCTGGGCCAAGATCAAAAGGATCCAACGCACACTTCCAACTTCGGCGTCAAACTTCAAGAGCATTGCCGCGAAGCAGGCGTTGCTTGCGAGCTTTTCTACCCCAGCGCCCCGGACGCAAAGCATGATTCCGTTCAGCAGTATTTGCTGGAAAAACTCAAAGTTTCGAATTGAAACGCGAGACTAAGGGATGGCGGTAGTTCGCCGGTCTGGGTGGTGCCAGCAAATATCGTCGCATTTTTAGCTCCTGCGGACGGTTTGTGACCTAGGCTTCAAATTGATACGAGAAGTGCTTCTGGAGAAGCGGCGTTTGCATGTAATTGCCCCTACGTGCTGAGCGCAACAGTTGGAAGGAACGCTACTGACCAATTGCTCGTATCAACCCATGCACTAAGCGAAAGTTGTTTTGAAGGGGCTATCACTATGATCCGTTTGAACGGAAGATTTGTTCGCGAAACTCGGAGGGCTGCAATACTCACTCTGTTCGTAATGCTCTTGCCCGTTCTGTTAGTCATGTTGGGATACTCCGTCGACATGGCTTACATGCAGCTTGTGCGAACCGAAATGCGGCTTGCTTCGGACAACATCGCTCGAGTTGCTGCCGATAATTTATCTCGCTACGAAAACGAATCGCAAGCGATTACAGCGGGAATTAACATCGCTGACGATTTTACGGTGGCTGGTAAACCGCTTCGCTTGAGCGCAAACGATTTCGACTTTGGTCGCGCATCGGCCGGCGCCACGGGCGCATTTGTCTTTGATACAAACGGCACTCCTGCAAATGCGGTGAGAGTCAATGCTGTCCGCAACGCATCTAACGCAGATGGAAACGTTCCGCTTTTCTTCAGCCGAATTATTGGCTCTCCTGCATACTCACCGCAGGTCTCTGCAACGGCATCGTTTGTAAACGTCGATGTATGTTTGGTGCTTGACCGGTCGACCAGCATGAAGTTCAAAGTAACCTCTACTGAATCGGGCATGTCAATCAATGATCGTCGTTTTTGCAAAGCGCCGCCGTCGGATTCACGCTGGTCATCGCTCGCTGCAGCGGTAAAAGTTTTTAACGAAGTCTTGAGCAGCAACACGTCGGACGAACAAGTAAGTATTGTGACGTTTGGAAGCGATATCAATAGCGTGGCACCGGGACTTTGCGGTCGGCTAGCGACTGCGACGCTTGATATGCAGCTTTCGACAAATCTTAGCGCCGCCGATGGAACCATCAATACACTTTCGAACAGCGTCTGGAACGGAAACACTGAAATTGCGTCAGGTATCCAGCTTGGAACTCAAGAGCTGACAAGTTCCAGAACCAGGCGACTGGCAGACAAAGTAATGATTGTGCTCACCGACGGATATCCAACCGCGGGAGACGCTGTAGCAGCCGCCAGTGCCGCAGCGGCCCAGAAGATCGTTGTCTACGCAATCACTTTCGGTCCAGACGGCGATCAAGATCATATGCGAGCCGTTGCTGCTGCCGGAAACGGCGAGCATGCGCACGCCGCCGACGAAGCCACATTGAAGGAGATCTTCAAGCGTTTCGCTGCAAAAGCAACTATTCTGATTCAGTAAGACATGACGGCGCTCCAACCTAAGTGAGCCGACGGCCCTAGCCGCGGGCGACCGCAGTTGTGGTCGTTCATGAACAATCTCCAGCCAATGTTTGCCGTGATTTGACATTAGATAGTCAACAGATTGATTTGAGTCTCACACTCCGGTCACCCGCGGCTATCGCCGACGGCTCACCGGAAGAACAGCGCAAGGTAAATTTAAACTGTATGGTTTCGGCATCAAACTTGCCTATTTCGGCATCAAACTTGCTTAGTGTGGCGACAGTTTCTGCTTCTTTTGAGGAGGCAGGTCTTTCAATACAACTGACGAGCCGATCTAGGGAGAGTTTCTGGTGCCATCACTCATAGAGGACTATGCATTAATCGGTGATTGCCGTGGCTCAGGATTGGTGGCTAAAAACGGCTCAATCGATTGGCTTTGCGTGCCTAGGTTCGATTCGCCAGCCTGCTGCGCAGCATTGCTGGGGACTGAAGAGCATGGATTTTGGCGTTTCGCTCCGACTTCAGCTGTGAAGTCTGTGCGTAGACGTTATCGCGAAGGAACGATGATTCTTGAAACCGAAATGGAAGTTGACGAAGGGGTCATTCGCCTGACGGATTTCATGCCTCCGCAAACACGCGAGGCGGATGTGTTTCGATTGGTCGAAGGTGTGAGTGGAGAGGTTGTACTTACCAGCGAACTGCGTTTGAGGTTTGATTATGGCGCGATCTTGCCGTGGATACGCCGCACTGAGCGAGGCATTTGCGCAGTCGCCGGACCTGAAAGCATGTACTGCTTCAGCGACATGCGGATGGAGATCGAAAACGAAACCGCCAAATCTACTTTCACCATCGGTGCCGGACAGAAGGCGACCTTTCAATTGTCATGGGCGTCAACTTACAATCCGCCTCCGCTGGAAAAACACTCGCTGCAAACACTCGAAAATACAAATATCTGGTGGCAGGAATGGTCGGATCGTTGCACTTATCAAGGCGAGTGGCGTGAAGATGTACTTCGTTCACTGATTACACTCAAGGGCCTGACCTTTGGTCCAACCGGGGGCATTGTCGCAGCTGCTACAACTTCGTTGCCGGAGCATATTGGTGGATCGCGAAACTGGGACTATCGCTACTGTTGGATACGCGATGCAACGTTCACTTTATATGCACTGCTTGTAGGTGGATACACGGAAGAAGCCAAAGCCTGGCGAGCTTGGCTGGTCAACGCAGCCGCCGGAAATCCATCGCAGTTGCAAATCATGTACGGTGTAGCTGGCGAGCGTCGGCTAACGGAACTCGAATTGGACTGGCTGCCGGGATACGAGAATTCAAAGCCCGTACGGATAGGCAATGCGGCCTATAAACAACATCAATTAGATGTCCCAGGTGAAATCATGGAGGCCCTGCACCTTGCGCGGCGGTATGGGCTGGACCCCAGTGAGGATGCGTGGCGAGTTCAACTGGCAGTCATGGAGTTCTTGGAATCGCAATGGGTGGAGCCGGACGAAGGTATATGGGAGATGCGCGGCCCACGACGTCACTTTACTCATTCGAAAGTGATGGCTTGGGTAGCCGCTGATCGCGCCGTTAAAGACGTCGAGCAATATGGCTTGAGTGGCGATGTGACGCGATGGAAGCAACTTCGCGATGGCATTCATAAACAAGTTTGCCAGCAGGGCTTTAATCCTGATGTCAACGCGTTTGTGCAGTACTACGGTGGAACTGAACCCGACGCAAGTCTACTCATGTTACCGCTTGTTGGCTTTATTGACGCAAAAGACCCGCGTATGAAAGGGACCGTAAAATTGATCGAAGAGCGGCTGGTGACCGACGGTTTCGTTGACCGCTATCGGACCGAAGAATCGCTCGATGGTTTGCCGCGTGGTGAAGGCGCATTTCTTCTATGTTCGTTTTGGCTGGCGGACAATTATGCGCTGGTAGGACGACGCCGCGAAGCCCGCGAGTTGTTTCAGATGCTTCTGAGTCTACGAAATGACGTCGGCCTGCTCTCGGAAGAATACGATGTTCGACAACGTCGCATGCTCGGCAATTTTCCTCAAGCTTTCTCTCACGTCGGACTGGTCAACACCGCACGCAATCTGCTCGGAAGCGGAGGCCCAGCCGAAGAGCGAGGACAGGAAGAAGTTAGAAGTTAGAAGTTAGAAGTTAGAAGTTAGAAGTTAGAAGTTAGAAGTTAGAAGTTAGAAGTTAGAAGTTAGTATCTAGCTTCTAGCTTCTATTTTTCGTAATAGACGATTGCGGATGGCTGGGCGAAGTAAACTCCTTGTGCTTCGCGGACGGGCTGGACGCTATGGCTCGTGTAACGCTCATCTTCAGTTGTCAGCAGTATCTGCGGGCTATCTGCAAGCGGTATCCGAAGATTCTCGCCAAGTGCAACAAGTAACCCATGATGTCCACGCTTTAACGTCAGCGACTTTTCACCGTGTGCGATAACATCGAAGGGTCCTTCAAGTGCTCGACGAAGCTGCAATAGATCGCGGTATAGGTTCAGCATATTGGCATGGTTGGGCCATTCCAACTCGTCCCAATTCAATTTGCTTTGTTTAAAAGTTTGCGGATCTTGAGGGTCGGGAATCGTCCTCTTGAAACCTGCGAATTCTCCAAATTCCTGCTTGCGACCTTCTGAAACCAAACGACCAAGCTCTTGATGGTGGTCAGTAAAAAAACAAAATGGCGTTGAGGCCGCCCACTCTTGTCCCATGAACAGGAGCGGAGTCTCAGGAACAAACAGGAGCAGCGCGGTCGCGGTCCGATACATCGATAAAGAGACATCATGATTGAGCCTCTCGCCAGTGGCCCGGTTGCCGATTTGGTCATGGTTCTGAATGTAGATAACAAAATGCTCGAGCGATAATCCTCCTGTCGGGCTGCCACGCGGCTCCCTGAGGTTTCGCGATGGTTGACCAGCATGAAACCAGCCTTGTTTTAGATTGGCTGCGATCTCTTCAGCAGTTGTTCCCGAAAAGCCCGCAAAGTAACCGTCGTCATCGCCTGCAATCAAGTTACGAACTTGGTGATGGAAATCATCGGACCATACGCCATGCAAACCAAATCCGCCTTCTGATCGGAGGCGTATTAATTGTGCATCGTTTCTTGCATCTTCTGCAATCAAGTAACGGTGCGGTCCTTCCAAACTATCAATTGAATCTCTCAATTGTGCAAGGAAATGGAAGTCGCTTTCATCTAGGAGTGTGTGGGTGGCGTCAAGTCGCAAGCCATCAAAGTGATATTCGTTCAGCCAATGGAGCGCGTTGCCAATGAAGTAGTTCCTCACTCCCTCACTATGAAGGTCATCAAGATTAATGCCTTGACCCCAAGGGGAGTGATGCTTTTCAGAAAAGAATTTTCCAAATGAAATTGCATAGCAACCGTCGGGTCCGAAGTGGTTGTAAACAACGTCCAAATAAACGGCCATGCCCATGCTGTGGGCGGCGTCCACGAGTGCTCGCAAGTCATCCGGACTGCCGTAACCATGGAAAGGAGCGTACAGCGCAACCGCATCGTAGCCCCAATTCCAACGCCCTGCGAACTCGCCGAGCGGCATCAATTCAATGGCAGTAACGCCAAGAGATTTTAGGTGCGGAAGTTTTTGCTGCACGCCGCGGTACGTGCCTTCGCTACTAAACGTCCCAACATGCAGTTCATAAAACACCAGCTTCGACCGTTCAACGCCTGGCCACTCGGCGTCGTTCCATTGGTACTCTGAAGGGTCGACTACTTGCGAAGGACCATGCACCCCCTCAGGTTGAAATCTTGATGCAGGATCGGGCATCAAGGAAGACTGATCGATACTAAAGTAATAACGCTCACCGGCCTTGCAGTCCTTCACCAGCGTTTCAAAGTAGTCGCCGTCAACTGCGTCGAGCGGTCGTCGTATGTCATCGTACTGAAAAATCAAATCGACATTTTTTGCATTGGGTGCCCAGACCCGGAACAGCACACCGTCTGCTTGCACAAGTGCTCCCAGAAGAGGTTGGCCATACTGTTTTTCGATGATTACACTTTCCATTAGTTTGTCGCTCCACTGAAAAGTACTGCCCAGCGAAGAGGCAGCTTCTCCAATTCCATGATGTCTTCGAACTTCAATTCCGCCCCTGTTAAACAATCCGTCCAAGCTCTGCCACGCAACGACTCATCGAGGTCAATGCGGCCACTTGTAGACTCTTCCCAAGTACCGTGCAGTCGAGGAACGACAGCAATGATTGCGGTGTTCTCATATTCGCGAGCAAAAACAATCCAGTGCTCTTGATGACCATCGCGGACCTCAAGTTCTCGGTAGGAACCAGCGATAAGCAGTTCGTTGTGGTCTCGCCGAGTTTTCAACAGACTTGCCGTGAAGTACATTTTTGCCCTCTCGCAGCAGCATTCAAGCAACGAAGCAATCTTGCCACCATCGCATTGTTCAATAAGTCCTTGTGCTTCGTTAAGTAAGTTCTGGCGATGTTGAAAATCCACCGCTCGGCGATTGTCTGGGTCGACCAGTGACAAATCCAACAACTCGGTGCCTTGGTAGAAATCCGGAACACCCGGCGATATGCACTTTAGGATCAACTGACTGAGCGAATTGTAGAACCCGATGCGAGCCAAGTTATTGGCTAATGGTTCAATGATGGCTGGTAATTGGCTGTCTGAAACGACGCCGTGAACAAAGGTCTCCAGAGCGCTTTCGTAACTGGCATTTTGATTGTTCCAGCTAGTTTCCCGTTTGCTTTCACGCGTCGCTTTTTGCATATACTCCCACAGGCGACTGCCTAAATCTGCGGAACTGGCCGCTGGCCAAAGTGCGACCAGGATCTGATAAAAGAGGTATTGATCTTGACGCGAAGGTCCCTGCATGTTGCAGTAAAGGTCGCCAATTCGAGACAGCCCCCGCAACGTTTCATCCCACATTTCTGGCAGCTCAGTAAGCCCAATCAGACGCATGCGGGTGTCTTCGCCACGCTTGTGATCATGGGTGGCCGTGGCCAACATGTTAAGCGGGTGATATCGCAATCGAAATCGAGCGTGCGAATGAAAGGCCTGAATCGGTTGCTCGCCTACGAGAGGAACGCCGCCGACTTCGTTGAGGGCAACGAGAGGCATGTAACGATAGAAGGTCGTGTCCTCTACGCCTTTAGCCGCCACCGCTGAACAGTATTGTTGCAATCGACCCACCCAGCCCCTCTGCGTCTCAAGCAGTGGCTCCGGCAGATCGCCGTTAATCACTTTCAAAATAAAATCGTAGATGGACGGCTCGAAAGAAGGTGTTTTCTGCCGCGCACGCTGAACAGCGGCTTGCACTACTTTTTTCGCGGACTCTTGTTCATACGGAAGATACGTTCGATAGCGATCCAGCGCTGCGATCAATTCAGCGAGGGCTTCACGCAGCGCGCCCATCGCAAAATCCCGAGTATGATAATCGCTTTTGCAAAGTCGATTCAGCCCGTAGGCTAGCCGATGGAGCTCACTTGCAAGAGACACCTCCATCACCAATCGCTTACTATCACGAACTGTCTCCCGAAACGACTCGCTGTCCTGAACGAAACGCTGATAAGTACGAATGATGGCGTCAAAGCCACTGGGCTGCAGCAAGACACTCATCGTATCGTTCATAAACTCGTAACCGGTGGTGCCTTCCACCGCCCACGCTTCAGGGATCGTCTCACTGGGCGCCAGTATCTTTTCGACCCACACGTGCTTCGCACCCAATTCACGCAGTCGTTCCAGATAGGCCTGAGGGTCAAACAGGCCGTCGATATGGTCGATCCGCAAGCCCGCAACTTCATCACAGCCCAGCAGTTCACTTACCAATTGATGCGTATCCCAAAACACTTCGTCATTCTGAATACGCAACGCGAACAGACCATTTACATCAAAGAAGCGACGATAGTTTATTTCGTAGCTAGCGGCTTTCCAGTATGCGAGCCGCCAGTTCTGTTTTTCTAAAATTCCATGTAGCACAGGTCCAGTAAAGTTGGCGAGAACAAGTTCCCAGTTAACCTCCTGGGCTAGCCTATCGAGTCTGGCTTCCAGCATCTCTGCACGCCGAACATCCTCGGGTGTCAGAGCTGCGTAGCCTTCTTGGATTTCTTTCAAGTCAAAATACAAATCGCTTCGTTCATGGTGGTCCATCGCCGTGGCTAAAATCTCGGCATAGGTAAAGGGTGCGAGCGCGAAGTTGTGTTCTCCATAGCTGGCTCGAAAAGTGCGACCATACTTGATCAACTTGATCTCGCCGTCGTTCAAGCACTGCCCATAAGGCTGACCCAGAAATGGCAACAGGACTTTTCCTTGCAAAGATTCTTCGAGTGGATTCCAGTCGATATCAAAAAAATCGGCATAAGGAGAATGTTGACCAAAGGCTAGTACATTTTGCCAAGTCTCGTTGTGCGGCCCTACCCCCGCATGGTTAGGAACGAAATCAAGAATGATTTTTAAACCAGCATCTCGTGCTGCAGCAACTAACTTCTCCCACCCTTCGGTGCCACCCAGTTCATGACGAATCAAGTTGTGATCGATAACGTCGTAACCGTGCGTGCTCCCTGCTCGGGCCTCGGAAATAGGTGACAAATAGAGATGACTAATCCCTAAATTGCGAAGGAACGGAATGGCATCGACAACTTCAGAAAAACCAAACCTCGGTTCCAATTGAAGGCGGTAGGTTGCGATCATGAATGTGTGGTACTGGAGGGGAGGCGAAAGAGCACTAACGAAGCCGCGTTCACCTCGTAACTGTCACCGGTTTGAAACTCTTCCTCTTCCGAAAGATCTGAGCTGGTGTCCAACATTAGCAGCCAACTTTTGCCGTCAAGTGTTTTAGGCAACACAAACGGAATCGGTGCACCGTGGTCGGCATTAAAAATAATCAGCAAGGTGTCTCCACTGACTTCCTCTCCATGCTCATCAATGTCGACGCTGTCGCCAAAAAGTACGACACCCAGGCATTTACTAAAGCCGTCGTTCCACGCCTCTTGGGACATTTCCGTACCGTCGATATTCAACCATGCGATACTTGGCGAATCATCGGCGATATCCTCGCCATGGAAGAATCGCCTTCGTTGAAGGACTGGCTGACTAAGGCGAATTTTGACTAAACGCTGAACGAACTTTAACAATTGCGTTTGCGAATCATTTAATTTCCAATTCAGCCAGGTCAGCTCATTGTCTTGGCAATATCCGTTGTTGTTCCCTTGCTGTGTGTGACTTAGTTCATCGCCCGCTAGCAGCATGGGCACTCCTTGTGAGAGCATCAACGTTGCCAAGAAACTTCTCTGTTTGCGCTCGCGTAGGTGAATAATCTCTAGGTCATCCGTGGGCCCCTCAGCCCCACAGTTCCAACAAATGTTGTCGTCGGCTCCGTCTCGATTACCTTCACCATTGGCTTCGTTATGCTTTTGATCATACGAGACCAAGTCGTTTAACGTAAAACCATCGTGACAGGTAACAAAGTTGATACTTGCGTGCGGCCGCTTGCCGCTCCACGCATAGAGATCCGGGGAACCACAAATGCGAGTCGCAAATTCACCTGTGTGTCCGCCGTCCCCCTTCCAAAAATGTCTAATCGAATCGCGGAACTTTCCATTCCACTCCGACCACTGCGCTGGAAAGTTGCCGACCATGTAGCCACCCGGTCCAAGGTCCCACGGTTCTGCAATCAACTTGACTTGAGAGAGCAGCGGATCTTGATGAATGATGTCAAAGAATCCACCCAGCTTGTTAACATCGTGAAGCTGCCGCGCCAGTGTGCTTGCAAGGTCAAACCGAAAGCCATCAATATGCATTTCGGATACCCAGTATCGCAAACTATCCATGATTAACTGCAACACACGGGGGTTCATCATGTTGAACGTGTTCCCGCACCCAGTAAAATCCACGTAGTAACGCGGGTCTTTGGGCGAGGTTCGATAATAAGCCGAGTTGTCGATGCCGCGAAAGCTGAGTGTCGGCCCCATTTGGTTGCCTTCAGCCGAATGGTTGTAGACCACGTCTAAAATGACTTCGATACCCGCCGCGTGCAAAGTCCTAACCATCACTTTAAATTCTCGCACTGCATCGAACGCATTGCGAGGCGAGCTATAACCGGGTTCGGGTGCGAAAAAGCCGAGCGTGTCGTAGCCCCAGTAGTTCGACAATCCCTTCTCTACCAAATGCCGCCCATCCAAGTGGCAATGCACCGGAAGTAGTTCGACGGCCGTCACGCCCAACTCCTTCAGGTAGGAAATCGAGGGCGCACTCGCAAGGCCCGCATAAGTACCTCGCAGCTCCTCCGGGATTTCATGTTGAAGCTTCGTGAATCCTCGCACATGCATTTCATAAATGATCGACTTGTGCATCGGAGTGTTTGGACGACGATCATCACCCCAACTAAAAACGGGATCAGTGACGGACGCCAAGGGAGCAAAAGCAGCGTTGTCCGTCAAGTCGAACGATAGATCCTGTTCCGAATCGCCTATAACATATCCAAAGAGAGAGTTATCCCAACGGACTCTGCGTGCAATCGATTTAGCATAGGGATCAAGGACAATTTTATTAGCATTAAATCGATGCCCATTCTGCGGCTCATAGGGACCATGTACCCTGTACCCATACAACTGGCCAGGCATCACTTCCGGTAAATATGCATGCCAAATTTCATCGGTCCGCTCAGGCAGCGGAATACAAGCGGCCTCACGTTCGTCGTCGATCGAATTAAATAAACACAATTCAATTTTGGTGGCGTTTTGCGCATAGATAGAAAAGTTCACGCCCATGCCGTCCCAAGTGGCCCCAAGAGGATATGCATTTCCCGGCCATAATCGATAGCCACTGCCGGACGTTTCTCGTCGCTTCTCTTTCGCTTGGAGACGTTTGCTTTGTCGATTCAAATCTGAAAATACAGTTTCAGTCTTATTCATGGGGTTCAACGCGCATGTGACATGTAAGTGGCCGCAATGATAGAAAAACTATCGTCGTTAATGTCGTCACTAAAGCGAAAAGTGTGCCAAACGAATTCGCCCGGCGCGAGAGGTTAAGAGTTTGGCGACTTGCTTGCCCCAAATTGTCAACTCGCCGCCTGACCACATTTGCTACTCGTGGCGTGATGGTTGGAAAGCGGCGTCATCGGTTGGCAAAACACCAGCTTGATCTGCTCGGTTCCACAAAGGGGACGCATCAAGACTAAGTAGGTTTAACTTTAGCCGGTTGCGATGGGGGGTGATTTTTGAAAGCGCCTCGAATGTTGGTTGCTGCTAGCGCTAACTGCAAAACAATGAGTGCATGAGCTCCGTCTTGCCAGCCCCAAATAATCCACAACACATTGCTAACAAGAAAGCAATAAAACCCCATCGTCCGGCGGCGCTTTGATTCCGAAGCGACCAGCCATGCTGCAACCACGGTTGCAATCATAGCTGGCCACTGAATGTGCTCAAGAAAGTGCAATCTTATTCTGCCCAACTTCGAAGACTTCGGCACTTCTTGATGAAACTCTGGGCGGCATCGGCTGAGTCCAGTGAAATGAGCTGCGAACGATGGGTCGAATCCGGGTTTGCCTTCTGCAGAAGACCTTTCGCAAATTCGCTGTGTGCAATGAATTTTCCATGCACGATCGCATCGGAAACAAAGTCGCGGGCCGCTGGGCTCGCTTCAACCGTTTCTGCTTCTTCTTTCGAGAACAGTAACGCGACAGCATCGAACAGCACCGAAGGCCCGCCATCTATTTTTTCATCCGCAGAGATCATCTTTCCATCGCTACCTTTCACCCCACCGATTCGAGGTGCAATGATCTTATAGGTAGCTTTCTCTGCTTTGATCGCAGCAATCATTTGATTGAGACTATCGACGTCAACACCGTCGGTGATAAAAATCCCTACCATACGACCTGCGAAGTCCTTCGGTCCGTTCTTCAGGATGCTCAATGCGGGTGACTCTTTAAGGTCAGTACGAGTCTTACGCAAAGCTTTTGCCGGCTCAGGCATTTCAGGCAAACGAAGCCCTACAGCAACTTTCTTGGCCAAGTCGCTATCGATGTTTCTTAAGTGAGCCACCATGGACGAACGAATGTCAACTCGACCCACTTTGCTGAGTTCAAAAACGAGCGCGTCGGCAATGTGCTGCTGCTCGACGTCTGTCTGACTAATATAGAACTGACGAGCTTGACTGTAGTGGTCGTCAAACGTTTCAGAACGTGTTCGCTGTTTGGTTCCTTCCACCGGAGCAGGATACGTTTGAAAGCCCTTATCGGCCGCTTCGCGTGGACCCTTTCCCGCAGAATTAGGTTCATAATTGATACGACCTTTGGGATTAAAAAACGCCATGTGGCCATCTTGGAAAAAGTTATGTATCGGGCATTTCGGCGCATTGATCGGAAGGTCAGTGAAATTTGGGCTACCGAGTCTTTTTAGCTGCGTATCGAGATACGAAAAATTTCTTCCTTGCAGAAGCGGATCGTTGCTAAAGTCGATTCCCGGCACAACATTCTGGGTGCAAAAGGCGACTTGCTCAGTCTCTGCAAAGAAATTGTCGACGTTCCGATCAAGAACCAGTCGTCCCACAATTCGTACCGGGACAAGTTCTTCTGGAATGATCTTTGTCGCGTCGAGGATATCAAAATCGAATTGCTCGGCGAACTTCTCGTCGAAGAGTTGCAATCCCAACTCCCACTGGGGAGCATCTCCGGCTTCAATTGATGTCCATAAATCGCGACGATGATAATCTGGGTCGGCTCCATTGATCTTAACCGCTTCATTCCATGTGACCGACTGAAGGCCTTGTTTCGGTTTCCAATGAAACTTGACAAACGTCGATTTGCCATCGGCATTCACCATTCGAAATGTATGGACACCAAATCCCTCCATAAACCTAAATGAACGGGGAATAGTCCTATCGCTCATGATCCACATGATCATGTGCATACTCTCAGGTGTAAGTGAGATGAAATCCCAGAAGTTGTCGTGCGCAGTTTGAGCTTGCGGGAATCCGCGGTCGGGTTCGGGCTTGGCCGCATGGACCAAGTCGGGGAACTTGATTGCGTCTTGAATGAAGAATACAGGTATATTGTTTCCAACAAGGTCCCAGTTTCCTTCTTGAGTGTAGAGCTTGACGGCAAACCCGCGAACATCGCGAGCGACGTCAGGCGAACCAGCACTACCAACTACAGTGGAGAAGCGAACGAAGGCAGGCGTCTTCTGCCCTGCTTTTTGAAACAGTTCCGCTTTCGTAATATCTGCGAGCGACTCGTAGTTTTCGAAGTAGCCATGTACACCAGTTCCGCGAGCGTGCACGACTCGTTCAGGGATTCGTTCGTGGTCAAAGTGGAAGATCTTTTCACGCAAATGAAAGTCTTCAAGTAACGTTGGACCCCGTGGACCGACCTTGAGAGAATTTTGACTATTGCCGACTGGAATGCCCTGGTTCGTTGTCATGACCGTGTTTTCGCCTTCCACGGTATCGTTGCGTTTTGTCTCTTTATCTTTAGTATTGCGGGCTGTCCTATTACGTGCTTCTGTAGTATCAGCACCCCTTGGTTGATTGGCCCTTTGCTCAATTACCGGCTGCTGGGGAGCCTGTTGCTGTGCAGCCTGTTGCTGTGTAGCCTGTTGCTGTTGAGCCCGTTGTTCAGCTGCCGGTTGCTGCGAATTTTGTGCATACGCGGTCAACTGCACAGCAAACACTGCAGCTATCGTACAGAGCTTGCCGAAATACCTGACAGTAGAAGACATGAGACTATCCTTGCATGGAGTGGCTTGCAATTTTTATTCGAAGGCGATTTCGCGATGGACCTCCCAACCTTAGCCAAAACCATGCCAAAAATGATGATAAGAAAAAAACGCCGTCGCGGCATCGTTGATTTTTAAAAACCAGCGACTCAGTCCTTGAGATGAACCTGTTTTAGATTCATCGTCAGTGCGCAAGTTGCAACCTGTCAGGGCATGATGACTGCTTTTCGACCAACACCCGTGGCAAATGCTGAAACGTATTCAACTGTTTTCCTTTACTTCCATGCACGACGCTTGGTCATTTGCTCTTGCTCGCTTTCAGTCCAACTAAAGAACACCTGATCGACGGCTAGGCTATTCGAATTGTTCATGGCATGTTCTTGGTGAGGGTTATTCCATTGTGTAGATCCGCCTTCGCCGCCAGCTTTAAGCCGATTGAGCTTATTGATAACAAGCAATGCATCGCGCGGCGATAATATTCCGTCCCCACTGACGTCCACGAATTGCTGAACTGCTCCAATTCCTGCATCTCGAATATTGATGTTCAGCGGCGAGCGACCGTTCAAGAAGTTGATGATTATGAGTGCATCTAATGGGCTGATGACTGGGGCTCCCGTGATGTCAAAGTCATTGTTCACGTTTTCGGGAGACGACTGATTGTAATAAGGTCGGGAGTTTTCGATCACTTTAACGGGCAGCATAAACTCAGCTGGGGTGTTTACATTTTGTGCATCGCCTACGACGATAGGCACAAATACAGCCGCTTGCTCAACAGCCGAAAGGTGAACCCCAGACCGCAATCGTAGACTACCGGAAACCCACTCGAAGCGATCATCTTTAATAGTTACATTGCCAACATTGGCTACGACTTCATTTAGGGGCAGTCTGTCGACCAGTACTGCTGACAATCGTTCTCGAACGAGAACGTCACTAAACGTTTCTACAAGATTGCTGATTTGAATATTATACGACGCGACAGTTGCCTTTTCGTTTGTAATACGCAAATAATATCTCTCCGATGCACCGGTTGCTTGATAGCCGAGAACCAAAGTATCGCTTCCCTGATCTCTACTAATTGGCTTACCCGTAGCATCAAGAATTGTTGCCTTTAGCGAACCACCGCTGCCCTGACTTACTTGCACACTAAACCATCGCTTATCAGATAGCCTTGGTGTATCAATGGCGAACCAGTTTTCCGAATTGGGAGCCAGTTCTAGGCCGGACAATGCCAACTGATTGCCAACACCTCCTACCGGGAACGCTTTCCCTTGGGTGCTAATGTCGCCCAGCCGTGACCTGGCTTGGCTGGAGGCAGGACCCGTCGCGACGATTGAGTACTTCCGCACAATGCTGTTGGTTGGGCTATTGGTTGGCGAGGAAACTTTCAGCAAGTATTCACCAGGACTCAATCCGTCTAGCGCGGCACTAGCATCACTGCTTCCAATGGAACTGCGAAGCATGGCACTGCCGCTCGGGTTGTAAATTTCCGCGCGGAGAGGACCGTTTCCGGTTGTCGTCGTGGAGATTTTGTCGGTGGCTTGGCCGACTGCTCCGATTGTAAATCTGAACCAGTCTACATCTTTCGTGTCGTGTAAGCTCAAGTCTTTAAACATTATGTTCGAACCGCTAATGCGGAACAAGTTCTCAGCAGTAGCAGGCAAGTCGTTGTCTTCAGCCCAATCTTGGATCGAAACGTTGCGGCCAAATCTGCCACCCGTGGAACCCCCGTTCGATTGCCCACCAGCTTTCGCAATGAATGCGTCCCAGCCGCTGGCGCTGACGAACGCAGCGAACTCCGTTCCATAAAAACTTCCGAGGCTGGTTCCTTCTGGAACAAAGATGGATAACCCCGAACTCCTCCGAGCATCGTTAGTGATCGCAACGACCGAATTTGTAAGCGACTGTAAAACTACTTGTGCGGCGTCGCGCAGCGGCTTGGGGAAGCTCGCTTCATCGATGATGCCCGACATGATACTGCCAAGGTCGCGGAAGTCTGGATTGTTGTAACTTATTGCCGCCTGAAGAACGTTCGAAAGAACTGTTAACTGTGAAGGAGTGAGAGTTGCGGCCAGATCGGTGAGCCCGCGTAAGGCAACACTCAGTTGCTCCAAAGGTCCTGTGCGCACGGCAGATTGGGTGTCCCATCCACTTGCGTTACCTGCGTATTCGCGCGCGTAACTGTTCACAATATTTGAGGCAAATTGCTCTCCGCTGGTGTAACCCGGGTTGCTGAACAGGTTGGAAAATGCGGTCTGGTAATTGTAACCATTGGTGCCCACGACTTCTTGCGAACCAACTAACAGAGTGGCCACCGAGCGCAGATTGTAGCCGACTTCAACCATGGACATTAAGCAAGCATCAAAGGCCAGCAAGTCGAAACGCGGAACTGTAGAAGCACCAATTCCGGCAACCAATTCGCTGATTCGCAAATTGTCCGAGGGTACATTGTCTGAATTGTCAAAGTTCGATCCAAAAATTCCCGCACCGTGGTCCCAATTAAACAAAGCATAGTGCTCAGCGGGCGCTTCACTGGCTGCCCAATTGATAAAACTAGTCAATGTAGACGCGTCGCCCGTGTTCAACTCGCCCAGCAAGTCAAACGAACTGGCAATCTTGTTATCATCGCGATCGGGCCGAATGAAACCTCGTCCAACGGAACTCCAGGCCGCTTGATCCCCGTTGCCGGTTGCATAGAACTGAGCTGCCGCACTCTGGTCCCACAAAATGGCGACGTTGACATCACCCGGCAAACTTGCGATTGATTGCTCAAGTTCGTTGATGTCACTAAATGCAAATTGCTCCAAATCGCTACTGGTCATGTAGACCATAATGGTCCAAGCATCCAAATGATTGGATGCAGGAGCATCGATGGCCAGTTGATATTGACCTCGAGCCCCATTGATTCCGCGAACTCTCGCGAGATAAGTACCAGCAGCCAAGCCATCAAGGGTAATGTACTCAGTGCCCGTCAAGCTTGATGAAGTTCGAATGATTGCGCCCGAGGAATTCAAAAGCTCGAGATTAAGATTACTGTCGTCACCGTTAAAGACGATCGATATGGAATTTGCAAGCGAACCTTCAGCAACGGTTGTAAAGGTGTAATAGTCGACGTCGGATGTGGAATGAATGGACAAATCTTCGACCCGCAGTGGCCCAGCCAGGCTATCGCCGAGCGTACGCAACCTCGTCGCATTCACGAGCGAGTCATTGGCCTCCTCTCGGTCTGGTGTCAGATCGCCAAAAACTGGAGCTGAAATATTCAACCGATAGCCGGCGCTAACTGCTCCTGAAAAACCGGCTACGTTGACATAATAAATCCCTGGTTGAAGTCCGAACAGTGAAATACGCTCAGTGTTTGTAGCCGACCTGCTCGAACGGAGCTCCAATCCAAATACGTCATAGAGGGTGATATCCAGGTCGCCTTGCCTGTGGTCGAACTCCGCTTCAACGAAATGCGTTGGTTGACCAACGGCTCGAATTTCGAAACGGAACCAGTCATCGTTTCCGGCTTGATGAATCGTCGCGCCGGAGGCACTCGAAAATCCCTCGACGATTCTCAAGTCAAACGCTCCCGGCAATGAATCGTTAGGTTCGTAGACATCAGCCGGAATGGAAAAGGAAGGCGCGTCAATGGTTAACTTATAGTCTGGATTCGTCGTCAGCGCGCTACCTGCAGAGACTCGCAGGAAATAACGACCTGGACTGTATCCCGCTAAACTGATCCGCTCTTCATCTGCGGACGACTGAGATTGACTGAGCAGATTTCCCGATGCATCACAAAGAGTTAAATCAAGATCACCCTGCGCGTTTGAGAACTCAATTGACGCGAAGTCCATTGAAGTGCCGACCGACGTTGTCGAAAAAGCAAACCAATCTAAATCCCCTGCCGCGTGGACAGACAAACTGTTGATGGTTCTAACGCCTTCAATCGTTCGGAGGTCGCTAGCGGTAGCCAGTGTGTCGTTGCTTTCGTACGCGTCAGCTCTAATGTTGCTTTCGGGAACAAATAACGTAAGGGAGTAGCGTGGGTTTGTCGCACCACGGTAGCCGGATACTCGTACATAGTAGACGCCAGCTGGTCTACCCGCCAAGTTGATCAGTTCCCAATCATTGGATGTCGCCGATTGCGAAAGTACATTTCCGGATGAATCAAACAACTCGAGGTCGATATCTCCTTGCGAGTCGCTCAGTACCAAGCCGACAAAATGCGAGATCGTACTGGTTGCCAAGGTTTCAAAGCGAAACCAGTCATCGTTGTTGGCCGAATGGATTGTAAGATTGGTTAACTCTCTAACCCCCTGCACCTGCCGCAGATCAGTTGCACTCGAGCGTGAATCGTTGGGTTCAAACGCGTCGGCTGCGATGCTCTGGACCGGTAGAGCCAGTTCCAAACTGTAATTTGGGCTCGTGACACCCGGGCTTCCAAAGACCCTGAGCAAGTAACCACCCGTGGTCAGCCCTGCTAGCGAGATGCGTTCTTGGTCCCGAATGCTGGCTGATTCGCGAAGCTTTGTTCCTTGTAAATCGTACAGTTCCACATCAAGATCTCCTTCCAAATGTGTGAGACTGACGTTTACAAAATTTGCCACGGTGGGAATTCCTAGGATGTTAAACGAATACCAGTCACTATTGCCTGATAGATGAACTGTCAAATCATTGAATGTCGCTAGCCCGCTTGGTGCAGGCAATGGCGTTGCAGTCTGACGCGAGTCGTTGGGCTCAAATCGGTCCGCACTGATAACCAGTTCAGGAGCATCGACGTGCAGCGCATACCTAGGGCTTTTCGTGTTTGCCGAACCGAAAACTTGAACATAATACACGCCTGCTGGTCGGCCATTCAAACTGATTGTCTCGGTGTCTCGCGACGTTTCGGAACTTGCTAAAAGTTCGCCTGAGGAGTTGAATAACCGCAAATCGAGATCGCCCAGTGCGTGTGTGAACTGAGCACTTACGACGTTTCCAGCTTTGCCGGTCGCTTTCGTTTCAAATCGATAAAAATCGGTGTCATTCGATGTGTGAATGGTTAGATCTGAATAGTCCTTGATGCCCTCAATCGCGCCCAGATTGGCCGCTGTCGCACGAGTGTTATTGACCTCATAGCGATCGGCGGGGATGTCAGCAATCGGTGTATTCAATCGCAAAGAGTATGCTGGGTTGGTTGCACCGCCAAATCCCGTGACCTTAAGTAAGTATGTCCCGGCGGGAAGATTTCGCAGAGACACAACTTCGGAATCGTTTGAGGTCGCAGAACGCTCTAGCAACCTTTCGCTCGAGTCGTAGAGCTCAAGTTCAAGGTCGCCTTGGGAATGAGTAAATTGAATGGCCGCTTGATGAACAGAGCTTCCTGGTGCAAGTGTCGTAAACTGAAACCAATCAGCCCCCTCACCCGGCAATAGCGAAAGTCCGCTTCGTTCCGTAATTCCCTGGAGCGTACCAAGGTTTGTTCGCGGGGTCACAACTTTCAAATTCAGCGGCGATGAATCAATTGCGGACAGCGGCAAACCATCTCTCAGTCCGTATAGGAGGTTTTGTCGAATACTTCCGGTACCTGGTATGCCCGTTATAGTTGCACTTCCAACAGACTTGGCATGCATCGGTATGGAAAACACCGAACGCTGCAACTCAGGGTTTTCTGGAAATAATACAGAGTTTGAAAATGCGGCGACGATAATCGACTGAGAGGTATCGCTGGTAACTTGTACGGACTTCGATGAAATGAAGGGTGTGATAAATGAAATGTGCTGTTCCAAGACTTTTGAACGAACCGATGTGGAAGGTACATAGTTTTCGGTGATCGTGGTACCAGGAATCTGAGAAAAATCACCGACCATTGCCGGCACATCGCTCAACAAATATTGTCCTCTAAAGTGGACAATGAATTCGGCGGGTCCAGTGTCATCGTTCACGACGACCTGAAAGTTAGAGCTTCCTAAAACCGGAGTCAGGGCAGCAGTAATTCTGCTCGCTGCCGCGTTGACGAGTGACTGATTGGTAAGACTTGCAGGCGGTACAATGGCAGCGGTCGTCTGGCCGTTGAAATTTAGCGTAAATGTTCCAGAACTGAAGACTTGCGGAAACCGCAGTACTTGCAGCTCTCCCATAGCAACGTCGACTACGCTTGAATTGCTCGTAATGATTTCTTCGTCAACCGCAAACACCCCACGGGGCACACTCCGCAGATCTTTGGCTTGCACAACCAAGTTAAAAACGCTGTTTGGCGGAATGTTGTTCGGGTCGATGGCCTGACCATTTAGGTTCTCGGTACGAAAAGACAGTCCCAGACTAGCGGCCTCGCCCTCGGCAGTCATTGCACAATCAGTTGGACTATCGTCGAATTCAGGCAACCCAATCAAGCCAGCCAACAAGTCCCTGCGGTCCAGCCTTTCCAACCTCAGCTTACGCTGTCTTTGAAAACTTAACGAAGTGGATTTACGCAATCGGCCAGTTGTTGGATTCGTTGGCATCAAGCAGAACTCTCGAAATAATGGGTGGGAGACTTTGAGCGGATGGATTGAATAAGCAGATTCAGCCTAACGTGTGCTGCGATCTACGACAAAAGAAAAACTGGAACGAAAGCGCTCTACTGCATCGCGTCGTAGGACAATGGTTAGAGTATGTGAACCGGGAGTTAAGGGTTGTCCTAGTAACTGAGTGATGGCGGATTCGTTTAGGTCAAAGTTGATTCCGCTTCGAGCACTTGTTATGTCCTTTAGGCTGAGATCATCGCCAATGTCCCACCCTGCAAAAATTCGATCCTTCGTTTTCGCAAATTGGATCCGACCTTTGATTGACGCGTCCGCAGTAGTGCGATCACTATTCGTGCCGCCTCCAGTCGCGGTGTCGTTCGACAACATCGTAAATACGAGTGGATTTTGCTCGTTAAGAGCGTTGATGACTAGCAGAGCGTCAATGGGGCTAACGGTTATGTCCCCGTTTACATCCACGAACGGCGCCACCCGAGGATCGCCCAGCCCGGGTCCGTCGTCACCGCTGCTGCGGTCTGCAAGCCGGTTGATGATGAAGAGAGCATCCAGAGGTCCGACCCAACCATCTGCGTTTACGTCCAATGGCTGATCTGGATTGGTCCAATTCGAAAACACTCGACGTATTTCGAGAGTTTCAAAATTTGGTCTTCGCAAAATTGGGCACTTCCGAATTAATCCAAAGCTCCGACTCGTTTTTACTCTGAATAGTCTCGGCATTAATCAAAACTTTCTGTCGATACCTTCGAATGTACTGGCCGAATTGAGAACGCGAGTGTGTGGTCGTAGTGCGTTCTTCGACACATGCTGCGCGGCGGAAATGGAACACAGTGGCGAACCGACGACAAGGACTATACTTACAACGCAATCTTCATGCAAGCAGCCGAATTATCAGCCGTTTCGTGAGAAACCAGATGCAGTAGAAAAGTCATTGGTGTAATCGGTTTCTCACGAAACCAGATACATTCGTTTGCCAAAACGCTTCACAGAGTTTCCTTACGGCGTTTCCTTACGGCTGGAACTTGCCCTTTGGATCATTTGACTTATCACAACCATCGATTCGCGGCAACCAGATTAGGGGGTGGCGAGGGGGTAGTTGCTCGATGGTTTTGATTTCTCGCTGCGGGTGACATATCGACCGCAAGCTGGAAGCTGGGCTGTCGGAAAGTCGTGAACAAACGCAGTAGCGGAAGCCGTCAAGGCTTTCGGGAGTTGATATTGCGGGCCAAAGTTGCATGCACGAAATGCTTGACGCATTCCGCTACCGACTTTTCGCCATAC
>JANODD010000209.1:0-3317 GCA_031412515.1 Planctomycetia bacterium
GGAAGCGATTGCGGGGGTCTCATGTGAATCGTGCCACGGTGCCGCTCAAGGTTGGGTAAGTGTTCATAACGACTATGGTGGCGCAGGGGTCACGAAAAACGCTGAAACCGCGGAACATCGTATCGAACGCTTAAGTGCGAGTATCCATGGAGGAATGCGAAATCCCGTCAACATCTATCTGGTTGCTCAAAGCTGTTATCGCTGCCATACCGTTCCCGATGAAAAACTGGTGAATGTTGGTGGGCACAAAGAAGGTAGTATGGATTTTGAATTGGTTTCGTGGTCGCAAGGGATGGTGCGCCACAATTTTTTGCGCAGCAATGGCCAGAGCAATGAAACTTCCAGCCCCGAGAGGCTTCGCCATCTGTTTATGGCAGGCATGATTGCTGATCTCGAATTCAGTTTGCGAGCCACTGCAGCAGCTACCGAAAAAGCCACCTTCGGAATCAACTCAGCCCAACGCGCTTCCCGAGCCGCTAAACGATTGCAAGCTGCTCAAGGCAAGCTCAATCAACCGGTGTTGAGTGAAATTCAAACCGTCTTCGAAAGCGTCAAGCTGAAGCTGAATAACTCTTCCGAGTTGATCGAAGCCGCTGACCGCATCGCTTCGCTTGGAGTCCGTTTTGCCGCGACTGTCAAAGGCGAAGACCTCGCCGTCATGGACTCCTTCATTCCCTCACCAGAGCGTTGGAAGAAATAGATCTCTTGATCGGGAATCGTGACTTGCATGCGGCACTAGTCGGGCGCAACCGATTGGCGATAATGGACCCGGTGCAGCGTTGCAGCTTAATTTTGGGATTCTTCGTGTACGGGTGGCATGCTCTAAGGCTCTGCGAAGGGGGTGATTTGAGCGACATTAGCCACGCCCTTCGCAAAGCCCTCAGTTTTAGGCACATTTCGTGCTTGATACGTGACGATAGTCGAAGGTTTGGTTGCCTTTGCGAGATTTTCCGCACGGATGCTCATTTACTAGGATTGTAATTTGAAAGTTCTACAAACGGTTTTGTAAAAAAGGGTGTCGATGTCCAGGATGGAGTCGATGTTCTTAGATTATTGGTACTTGAATGACGGTGGAACCGGAACTGAGTTTTGGAGAGTTGCATTTCGGTGAAGTTGAGCTTGGAGATAAGCGGCGAACGAAGCGGTTGGTCCGAATTGCCAATAACTTGGTTCACAATCCGAGCGGTTCGCTGCCTGCGAAGTTTAACGGCCCAGGGGAACTTGACGCGGTCTATCATCTGATGAAGCAAGAAGAAGTAACACACGCCTCTGTACTTTCATCGCATTTTGCATTGACGCGGACAGCGTTGGAGAAAACGGCGCACTATCTTGTCGTTGCTCACGACACCACGGAGCTTGATTTTACTTCCCACGAAGCTCTGGAAGATCTTGGACAAATCGGTTCGGGACATCGTCGAGGCTATCTGTGTCACAATTCGTTAGCCATCGATCCTAGGGATCGCCGAGTGATTGGTTTAGCTAATCAAATACTCTGGAAACGCCGCAAAGTTGAAGAAGGTGAAACCAAGAGCCAGCGACGAGAACATAAAAATCGCGAGAGTCAACTTTGGAAACTGGCTGCTGAACCGTTACCAACGAATCCAAAAATCGTAGATGTCTGTGATCGCGGTGCAGACATTTTTGAATTTCTCGAAGCAGAATGCAGTTCAGGTCGAACCTTTGTAGTTCGAAGTAAGCACAATCGATCTCTGCGAATAAAAGACGATTCGGGGAAGTCGGTTTACATGCATGACGACGTTCGATCGCTTGCACCGTTGGGTAAAAGACGCATTGATTTACCCGCGGATGACACCCAATTGCAACCCGCAGCTTCCGTCAAAGGAAAGAAGGCGACTAGGTTAGCTAACCTTCTGATTTCTGCGACAAGAATAACCATTCCTCGTCCTAGGCGACGTAGTGGCGACCATGGAAATGCGCCCTTGGAACTAACGGTTGTTCGAGTCTGGGAGCCCAATCCACCTGAAGGTGAAGAAGGCATTGAGTGGATTCTGCTTACCAACCATGTGGCGACGGACGTTGAGAGCGCTTCTTTGGTTGTAGATTGGTATCAATGCCGTTGGGTAGTTGAAGAGTTCCATAAGGCAAAAAAGACGGGACTGAATATTGAAGATCCGCAATTTCAGTTCGAAGATCGCTTAGAGCCAATGATTGCCCTATTGAGCGTCGTGGCAATATCACTTCTCAACCTTCGCACTCTGGGGGACAACGAGTCAACCAAAGCGGAACCAGCGCATACCGTAATGCACCCAGACTACATCGAGGCTCTCACATTGTGGAGATACCGGACCGTCCGGTCGGAGATTTCGGTTCACGATTTCCTCATGGCTCTCGCAAAACTCGGAGGCCACCTCAATCGCAAGCGAGACGGGCGGCCAGGTTGGATAACATTGTGGAGAGGTTGGATGCGACTTAACGACCGTGTCGAGGGTGCCCGAGCGGTCAAACAAAGAATAAAATGTGCCTAAAACTGAGGCAAAGCCTCAGAGCGTGCCACCCTAGAATTTAATCTGGACGAAGCACTAGGTGGCTCGCGTTCGCTGCTCATGCTTTGCTATGACGCTCGGTCACTGGTTTCAGTCACTGGTTTCAGTCACTGGTTTTAGTCATCAAGACTGGATCTAATTACTCCTGCTGTTTGTCCTGCTGTGTATCTTGCAGAAAGGTCCTGTTCTGATGGTCAAGTGCCTCATCGGCTGCTTGCTTTTGATCTGCATCGAGCACCAGCTCGGAATGGCTCAGGTTAGTTTAGCCGATTTCAAACTGGAATTAATGAAGCCAGGGGTAATTCCTTTCGTTCATTACTCGGGTGCTAGTGGCCAGCGGTACGTGTTTGAGCCGATGACGGCTGGTTTGGCGCTATTCGATTACAACGGAGACGGACTGATAGACGTCTACCTTCTGAACGGAGCTTCACTGCCATCCACTGCAGGCTCTCAGTCGCACCCACCAAATCGACTTTACCGCAATTTGGGAAACTGGCGTTTTGAAGACGTTACCGAGCATGCCGGTGTCGGCGATTTAGGATATGGCCTTGGTGTGGTTGCTGGCGATACTGACAACGATGGCGATATTGATCTGTATGTGACCAACTTCGGAAGCGATGTCTACTATTTAAACAATGGCGATGGGACCTTCTCAGCTCAAGCTGCCGAGACAGGTTTGTCAGATGGCGGAAAGTTCGGTGCAGGCGCTTGCTTCGTTGATATTGAAGGCGACGGAGACATCGATTTGTATTGCGCCCACTACCAGGCATTTACCTTCGACAAGCACTTTCAGCAAAGGATCGGTGAGCATCT
>JANODD010000210.1:0-59565 GCA_031412515.1 Planctomycetia bacterium
TATGGCGAAAAGTCGGTAGCGGAATGCGTCAAGCATTTCGTTCATGCGACTTTGCCCTCGCTAATTCAACCTCCGAAAGCCTTGACGGCTTCCGCTACGGTATTCATCTAGGACTTTTCGCCATCCCAGCTTCCAGCTTGCGATTAGCAAAGGAAAGACTGTGCAAACAATCGCAAGCTGGAAGCATACGCCACTTCAATACCGTAAAATTCTGGCCTTAAGCCCGCGATTAGCCTAGAATCCTGTTAGTCTGATGTTTTGCGTTTATAAATCGCAGTCAAAGCAGATTCTTCTTACGCCGGGAATTGTGCCATGAAATACCTCTACCTCGTTGTTCTGTTTGTCTTGACTGCTGTTTCGAGTTCTAGCGCTCAGGAACGATTCCGCCTTGACGCTCCGAATGCTGGAGCTTCAGCCGAGGCGGTTCTAACGGAAAACGAACTGCTTGTGGTGGATCAGACTGGGAAAAATACCGTCTACGTTCGCGATGCCCAGTTTGATTCGCAAGATGGCCAGTGGCTCGGCTACTTTTCTCGCAGCCTAAACCAAGTTATTCGCTGGCCAGCGGCGCAAGCCGGAAACATGCAAATCGGCGACATCTCCGGCGGATCGGTGCGCTATCGAACCAGTCAGATGACTATACAAGGGCTTAATCGAGCTGCTGGTCGACCGGTGCTACCGCCCCAAATACCCCAAGGCGTTAATCCAAACTCCCAACCTCAATTTGATGCAGCCATCGACCCGAACTTTGTGGATTCATTGCAGGGCATTACACCGAGTCCGATTTTTGATTCGATCTATCAAGGCCAAGAAGCTCGTTCGCAGATGTTGCAACTCGCCACGTTCGACCCCCGCGGTTCGCAACTTTATCTCACTCGGGACAATGGCAACTCACTTTCACTCAGCCGCAATCCGGTGGCGGACAGCAATTGGTGGGTTGTGCCAACTGGCAATTCTTATGTTCGCGTCCAACACTATCAAAACGGTCGCGTCACCGCGCTCAGTGCAACGCGAAACCAAGCACTCGCATTAGCTCCGATTTCGCAGGATCCACGACAACTATGGCGAGTTTCAAGTATTGCCACCAACCGCAATCGCTTTGTGTTAGAAAACGCGATGTACAGCGGTCAGTGCTTGGCCTCCAGCGGCGGACAACTTCTATTGCAGCCGATCAGCTATTCACCTACGCAATGGTGGGTTCCTATGTCCGCACCAACTCTGCCCAACTACGAACCATTCTGGCGGACGGTCAGTCAAGAAGTTCACGCAAACTCCGCTTTAGCGCCTGCTCAACTGGGGCTTGTGAATTCACATCGCACCGCAATCATGGTCTTGCTAGCTGATCAACGTCAAGCCGGCAAAGTGCAGCAGATACGCATCGAGCCCGGTCAAGCTGCGAACGTAACGCTTGATCGCGATCCAGGCGCAACGATTGTAGAGACCTACGAAATTCGTTCGCCGGGCGGTGTCTGGGATCGGCAACAATATACAACCGCCATTCCACCGCGGGTCTTTTATGACTTGAGTGTCTATGAAGAATTCCTACAGTCCATCGCCATCGATCGAACGGGCAAGAGCCCCAATCCGATTGAAGATGTAAACTATCAACCGAAAAGTGTCGGTTGGCTGCAGATTCCACCCGGTGCTGCCCTTCCTCAAAACAGTAATATGGATGTCATGTCTCAAGCTCGTGCAGCCAACAACCCTGGCGCTGTCCGACGCATGGATCCAAAGCAACGCGAATTCAAACCAGTGAGTCCAACTGAGGCGATCTTAAATGAGTTCCAATCGGTTCCCCGTAAGAAATTTTAATCGCGATACGCTCGAAATCAGTGAAACCTTAGATCCCAAACGACTCGCAGCCGAGATACTTCAAACGCGACCACTGCTGCGCCAGAAACTAGCTCGAGCTTTGTTTTGCTTGCCCACGGAATGCGAGCCGGCACTTTGCGAAGCAATAAAATTCTTGATACTTGCCGCTGCAAACAAAAATGGACCATTAACACCATCGGCCCGAGTCGATCTGGCGTGGCACGAGTTTCTTTTGTTCACACGCACCTATCAAATGTTTTGCGAAGAACATTTTGGTAAGATAATCCATCACGAGCCAAGCGACAATCATGAAGTCAACACGCAACAGTATGCCAACACGCTAGCCCGCTACCGTGAACGTTTTGGCGAACCGCCATTCGAATACTGGGGGAGCGCGAACGTTCGTCGCGAGCCATCGCAGGTATTAGCCAGCTGTGGGAATTGCGAATCCGACCAATGAATCACTTACGTAGCCTAGTGCTTTGTCCAGATTAGATTTTGGGGTTCACGCACTTCGGTGTTGTGTGCCACTGGCTTGCTTTGCCCAATAGCGCTACAGCTATTGGGCAAAGCAAGGCCAGTGAACCGAAGTGCTTGAGTTCGAACTAAACTAATCGAGCAATATAGGGACGGTTTGGACAACGAGGGCCGAAGTAGTAAACTGCATCAACCGCCGCCCATAACAATACCTATCGATTTTCCGGGAGTGGAACCAACGCTATGGATAGCACTTTCAGCAGTTAACAATATAACTCCGGTAACTTTCACGTCGCGTGAGTTACTGTTGGAACGCGACACCTGAAGTAAACTAACCTACTCCGTTTCACTGGCCTTTTCCCAATTGCATTCGGATTCCCGAATGCAATTGGGAAAGCCAGTGGCACACTAGAACCAAACCAAGCAATACTCAGTCACGCTCACCGCTAACCCCAAAATCTAATCTGGACAAAGCAATAGGCTTCCAGCCTGGAAGAGTTACCGTAGCCTAGGCTTCTAGCCTGGGAATTTCAGGAGAACATGCAATGTACTTATCCGCAACGATGACGATCGATCCAAGCCACTTAACGCAACTGCGGCGCAAACCGACCAAAGGTTTTCGAAGATTCGCGGAGTTAATGACTGGCAATCTGTTATCAACGAAACAAGAGCACGAGACTTTCACGGCTCTGTCGATCATGCAAGAGATCAACATTTGTCTTCGTTCCTTAGGTGTGACCGACGTTGTGAAATTCACCAAGGACGATCAAGTCCTCTATGAGGATCAAGCATCCGCGAGTTCGGATGATATGCCCGTGGCGATGGAATCGCTTTCGCGCCAGAGAACATCGCAAGATGGATCTTTTTCAAACTTGTCATTGCTGCTTGAGCATCATCTGGCGACTATCGCCGTGATCATCGAGATCAGAGTTTCGAAGGTTCATGATATTGGTGTTTATCCAATCCAAATCTCCGTTAACGGGCTCGATGCCGAACTGCAAACGGTGGACAGCCCTCAGACGCTCAACGATCGCTTGGATGGCGTTTTTGCATCACAGCAGACCTACGACGCTTATACGGATTCGAAGAAAGCTGAGTTTGAGGCTTTCATTGAACGGCTTGAGGACTCCTTCCGCAGTCGAATGAATATCGACAACCTGCATCGGCGAGTTTATACGAACATTGTGCGACCCGGTTTGCCTCCTCCACTTCCAGTAAAAGGGAAAGATCCGGCGGCCGACGCAACTTCAGCGCATGCGCCCATGTTGCAGCGATTTCACAGCGGGTCGGATTCGCTGATGTATCTTTGGTTGTGGTCGAGTTTCATGCACTCCAACAACACTTACTGCCATGATGCGACCATCGTTTCCGAAAGCGGAATACCAGCGTTCAGCGTCGGCGAGCAAGGTTTTAATGCTGGTGAAAGCGCCGCGCTTGACCCTGAGGCTCCCTTCGAAGCACCTAGTTGCCCAATTGAGCCAGTTGATGGTGTAAGCGGTGAAGTCAGTGATAACACCAATTTTGGGATACTGGACACCGGCGACACATCGAGTTCAAGCTGGTTCGATTCATTTGCATTCGGCGGTGATTCAGGTGGCCATGATAGCGGAGGTGGCGGCGGCGATGCAGGTGGCTCCGCATGCGGAGGAGGTTCTGGTTGCGGAGGAGGAGGTTGTGGAAGCTAAAAGCTAGATGCTAAAAGCTAGATGCTAGATGTACTGCTTACGACTCGCTGGTCAACTTCATTCGCAACGATTACACCGTAGTTGATCGCGCCCAGCCAACCTGACATGATGATGCCGACGCTACCGGCATGATAAAGTCCAGGAATCTGAGCAGGCAATGCGCGGCTGACTGCCAGTCCTTCGAATTTGGTACCAAAACTGGCACCTGACAGATGCTTGGTGTAATGCTGAAACGTTCGCGGCGTGGCAGCTTCGACGTGATCAATCTTCTCTCGGACATTGGGAACGTACTTTTCCAGTGCATCGAGCGTTGTTTCGATCAACTCCTGCTTGCTGGCTGCGTATTCTTCTTCACTAAGGTTCGCCCAGTCCTCGAAGCGCGCGTTGGTACTACTGACGATAGCATGACGACGCTTGCCAGTTGGTCGAGTTCTCGGATAATAGAAACTGAACGTGCGGCTGGTGATGTTGCGACTTAGCAATGCTTCCGTTCGAAACAGCGGAGCGGTGGAGCAGAAAAGCAAATCGCCAGTCGACTCATCGATCTCAACGCCTTCTTTGATCGCCATGTAGACTTGGGTGCTGCTATTGTTCAATCGCACCGCGCGAGCTTGTTCGACGAAGTCCGGTTCAAAATGTTGCGCGCCGACCAAATTGAACACAGTCGCGTTCAGGTTTGAATTGCTGATCACATTGCCACAACCGATGCGGCGATCGTTGACAACCACTGCGCACACGCCGTTGGGGCCGACTTCGATCTTGGATACATCACTGCGGATGCGAATGTCGACTCCATTTCGCTTCAGTTCCGCCTCCATTTTTGTTACTAAGTCGTCGGTGCCGCCTTCGTAGATGAAGACACCCTTGGCCATAAAATTCGAAAACACGATGCCGTACGTAATGGCGGGATCTTCAAGCGTCGAACCGTTGGCATAGGTGATCGGTTCCATCAGTAAGCGAACTACATCTTCGCGACCCGGAAAGAACTTTTCAAATAGTTCACGCGTCGTCATCCGTTGATCATCATAGAAATTCATGCCGCGGGCGGCATCAAAAAACGCAGTCACGTTTTCCGCCGGCACCTTAAAATCGGTCGTGAGCAGCTTTGTAAAATCTTCGCGATTGAAAGTTGTCGTCAGCGAGAACATCGGATTGTCGAAGCGGATGTTCTTCAACTGAGAAATATTCGATGCGATCTCGTCGTTCCAGTAACGTCGGCAACTTTTTAGCATCCCAGCCGGAAAGCCATGCAATGAGATATCGAAAATGTGACTGCCGGGCCGGCGGAACCAAGTTGCAAGTCCGCCGAGTTTATAGTGCTGTTCGAGCAATAGAACGCGGTGACCGGCGCGGCCGAGAATGTTCGCCGTTGTCATACCCGCCAACCCGCTGCCGATGACAATCACGTCGTAGTAATCTTTGCAGCCTTTGAGAAAATCTCGTGCCATGCGTCGTTTCGTTCGTGCGTAATTGGAATTGCGAGTTAAGGTAAGTGACTTATAAATTCTAATCGATTCGAGTTTTTCGCGAAGTAGACGCTGGACTCGCTGAGGCGAGTTTCAGCTGATTTCAAGCCATATTTCACGCCCCATGCTTCGCATCTACAATACCGTGCCGTATGCTTCCAGCTGGGCTGGCGGAAAATCGGGAACAAATACAGTAGCGGAAGCCGTCAAGGCTTTCGGGAGTTCATTTTGGTCAATGTTGCATGCACGAAATGCTTGACGCATTCCGCTACCGACTTTTCGCCATGCCCGCTTCCAGCTTGCGATCGATAGCTGTATTCTCCCGCTTATGATCAACAACTGTATTGTATCCAGCTCGCAACCCACAACCTCGTGGCCTACCCTTCCCTATTGCAGATGCGACAAGCATCCGCCACGTTAACCAAAACCAACTATGACTACTTACGACCGCGATCGCCTAATTTCTTTGATCAAAGAACACGCCCTTCAGTTTGGCTCGTTTGTGCTGGCCAGTGGCAAAACTGCGTCGTTCTATCTCGATTGCCGTCAATTGACGCTCCATCCGCAAGGTGCCAATCAAGTTGGTGCAGGTATGCTTCAAATGCTCGGTTCGCCGCTGCCTGATGCAATCGGTGGAATGGCGATTGGCGCGGACCCGATTTCCGCTGCGACGATTACTTTGGCTGGCCAACAGAATTTGGACGTTCGAGGATTCATAGTTCGCAAAGAAGCCAAACAGCACGGTATGGGCCGTCAAGTCGAAGGGCCTGTCAAAGCGGGTATGAAAGTAGTGATTGTCGAAGATGTAGTCACCAGCGGGGGAAGTGCCCTCAAGGCCGTCGAAGCCGCCCGTGAATTTGGTTTGCAAGTCGACCGAATTCTCGCTGTCGTCGATCGACTTGAAGGGGGCCGCGAAGCCATCGAAGCCGCTGGACTAAGTCTTCAGACGCTAGTGACGGTCCGCGATCTCGGAGTTTAGAGTTCTGGAGTCTGGATAGGGGCAACCAAGTTCAGCCACGCTAGCGATCCGCACCCGATCATCGTGCTGGATTGGCGCGTTCGAGAGCTTCGACGCGCTTGCGGAGATCTTTTAGGTCCAATGCAAGACGAATTGCTAGCCCGCGTAATTCCTTTTCGCTGATTTGATCCACGATGTCTCGGGCGTTGATACCTTGTTCCTCCATCCGTGCAAGTGGATTAGGAATGGCTCGCATGGTCTCGAGTTCTTTCTCTCCCTCAGCGATCCGTTTTTGAACTTCGGCAAGTTTTGGATGGTTCGGACCCATCGCCGCTTCTGCATCCTTCAATCGCGCCATCTCCATGTCGAGTTTGGTTTCACGATCCATTAGGTATGCTTCGGCTGGCAAGATTCCTTTACGAGCTGGCGGGCGACCGGTCTGAGCGAGCCCCATCCCGACGAAGGTTACCGCTGATACGCACAGGCACAACGCAATGGTTTTCCACATAATAAATCCTCGCATACAGTGAATACTTGCAAGCACGGCTGGCAGGCTCCGTTCGTTGAACATCCAGGGCAGATTATAAGACTTATCGTGTTGCAGGTCATCGGCTGGTTGTTTTTAGAACTAACCAAAGGACACCGTTGACGAGAACCAGCGAAAATGCAAACCAGAGGGCAATTGAAACAACGTTGAACTCGTACATGCGTCTTGCATATCTGGCTGGCACAGAAACGGAGACGCCCTCAGCGTCGGTGATTACCGTGTATTGGCTTTGAAGATAAACATAGATCGCGGCCCAGAGAAGCATGACGACGGCAGTGGCATAAATATAGTACGGCCGATTGCGTACCGCGATCGGATTTATGGGGACTCGAACTGGAGTGTATGGATCATCGCTTTTCATTCGAGCTTCACAGCAGGTAGATTTCGTCGATAGCTGATGACAACGACTAGGATTAATGGTTGCAAACATCTAGTGAAAGGTCGCATCCTTCAGAATGCAACCCACCAAAACGTCCACCCACCAACTCAAAATATTTCGCTCAGTATTCAATCAAGCTAAAGGTCTTGTGGGGTTCCAGACGCTTTTCACCGCAGAGGGCTTTTAAGTGAATACAAAAAGCGCACTCAACTATCGTAACTGAAAAATTACTTAGCAGCTTGACACACGCTTCGACGGTTCCACCGGTAGCAAGGAGATCGTCGACGACAAGAACTCGCTGACCGCTGGTAAGTGCGTCGGTGTGCATTTCCAGTGTATCGCTACCATACTCGAGATCGTAAGAGTAGCTGTGAGTTTGGTAAGGTAATTTACCGGGTTTACGAACCGGGATGAAAGCGGCATTGAGTTTCAGAGCCAGAGGGGCTGCAAAGATGAAGCCTCGCGACTCAGCGGCCACGATGCTGTCGATACGCTGAGCCGCGTATCGTTCCGCAAATAGGTCGATTGCAGCTTGGAAAGCAACAGGTGAAGCTAGGAGGGGAGTGATGTCGCGAAAAAGGATTCCAGGCTTGGGGAAATCCGGGATCTCACGAATGAAGTCTTGTAGATCGATGGCAGTCATTAATTGGCTCTCGAGGAATTCGATAGAAAACGCGAGCCAACAGGTTACCAAGAACCGCTATGGAAGGACAGACTTCTCAAAACGTGACCAAACCCCTTTGACCGCTCGGCTGACTTTAGGAGCCGTGCCAACTTGGTCGCCGATCCCTGGCAAGCAGAAGCATGCTAATAAAAACGCGATCATCAACCCGAGCAGAAGAGCAGGATCTTGCTGCAGACTGAACATCGAGCCAAATGAGAATTGAAACCCGCTAGGCATCTTTATCTTGGTCAAATCCCGAATTCGCTTCACGCCAACGTTCGTGAACTCATAACAGTCCGCAAATTCACTTTCCGTGACAACTTCCGATAATTCGCCGGCAAATTTGAGACGGCACGAGTGCTTGCCGCGAATTCGACTTAGGATCGCATTGGGAACTCGGATGGTGTAACCGTCGCGCGAGGCGTCCAAAACAGCGACAACGTACGATTTAGCGCCAACTCGCAGCTCAGCAGCGGAGTTTTCAGGGGCAATGGCGCATTTGTAAGCAGATTGGCGATCTTGTTCGTATGTCATCGAACGTTCTCCGCGACTGGGCGAGAAGCAGATAAAAAGAAAAACGAGATTAGAGAATCTCCACCAAAAGCTAGGACGGAGAGCCTAAGCAGGCGCCTTTGCGTTAGCGTTAACACTCAGAAAGTTAGTTTCAATCGGTAATTATTTTCGAGTTTGACGATTGCGCAAAGCTTGATGGCTTGCCCTCGGGCGGGTTTTGATTAGCCCAGCAGGGCTGGCACGCTCAGCGACCAGTTCGTTTCCGTCGATGTGAACCTAGTCAAGCTTTAGCGATCGCAGACGACCTGCGGATTACGGGGAGTCTGTCGCTTGTTCCGTTCAAACTGCATGCGCCGATTATGCCTGACGATGTAAGCGAGACGTTCTCTATCGCGTTTACTTTGTTTGTAAGGCCGTCGGATGTGCAAAAGAAATCGACCGCAAATTGCTACCAACTGGATCACACTCCGGTTTGTGGTTGTATTTGCCTACTCGATTTCGTGCCTTTCATCTGCCTTTGGACAAGCACCCGCAAATAAATCTCCGGAATCGCGAAGATGGACGCGAGCAGATGGCCAGCAGTTCTTGCCACTTAGTTGCCCAGCGCAACCGATGATGAACCCGCATACGCAGCCAGAAAATCCATTCCAGAAACCGACAGCGCAGTTACCATCGTTCCAGAACGACCAAGATCGACTGCGTCATTTTTTGACTTCTGGACGTCAAGATCTGCTGAAACCCGACAGCGCAGCCGAAGGTGACAGCGACCTGCTCAACATGGGACCTATCAAGCCTGACGCTTCGCCATTAGATGGCATGGGGCCAGCGAACGCAGGTTCCAATTTGCCAGGCGCAAATCACGGCTCTGATCGTCCGCTTCGCAGTGGCGTCAAACCTGGAGAAGATCCCCATGCAGAGGCCTTTGCGGCTGATTGCTATCCGGCAGCCATCACATGCGCGAAGTGCCATCAAAAAATATACGACGAATGGCGAGTGAGCGCGCATGCCTATGCAACGATCTCGCCAATGTTTCAAAAATTCGAACAAAAAATCAATGCGCTGGCAAGCGGGACGATCGGTACTTTTTGTGTTCGCTGTCACGCGCCTGTTGCTACGCAAATGGATTTTCCGCGCTATGGTTCGTATGCCGATGCACCTCCCATTATTCGCGAAGGAATCACCTGCGTCGCCTGTCATCGTGTCAAAGAAATCTATGGAAGAAGCAATGGCGAAAGACGCATTGAACCAGGCGATGCTACTCAACCCGTTTACGGTCCATTTGACGGCAGTGGAGTTGCAAAAGCCATTGCGGACAAGGACAACCTGAAAATTAAACTCGATCCAAAGGACAAAACGCCGGGTCAAGTTATTCATCAAACAGCCATTCAATTCGAACCGATTTCGCACAGCACTTTTTGCACGGCTTGTCATCAAGTCTCTGTTTATCCCGGCATCGCTCTTGAAGTTGTCTGGGCACAGTATCGCGCCAGTCCGGCTTGCAAGAAGGGCGTTAGTTGCCAGGATTGCCACATGGGACTCGTCCCCGGCAAGGCGCTAGGATACTCAGTCGGTGCTGCAGCTGAGGTGAATGGAAAGACCGTCGATAACAATCGCAAGCACTCTAGTCACCTGTTTTATGGTCCCGGTCAATCCATCGCCCATCCCGGCTTGTTCCCACATAACGAGAAGGCCCAGCGATGGAATCTCGATCAGTGGTTGGCGTTCGACTGGCGGGCGGGCTGGGGAACGAAAGAATTCGAACAAGCGATTTCAAACAAGCTGATCCAAGTCAACTTTCCAGAGGCTTGGAAAACAGTCGACGAACGCAAAGACGCTCGTAAAGTACTCGATGAAAACGCAAAACTGCTCGACGTCAAACGAGCCTCATCTGCGGCGGTGATGTCAGCTGCTGCCCACGTCGATGGGCCGTTTTTCAATGAGCCGCCACGCGTCGGACAAGCTCTTCCGTTCAACTATATCGTTAATAACAACAGCGACGGACACAACTTACCGACAGGCTCGCTTGGAGCTCAGCCGCAATTGTGGCTCAACGTCGTGTTAACTGGACCAAATGGTCGTTGGTTGTGGGAGTCGGGACATTTGGACAGTAACGGGGATTTGTGCGATCTGAATTCGGAGTTGGTGAACAAACGTGTGATACCAGCCGACCATCAGTTGTTTAATTTACAGACCAAGTTTTTGATTACGGGAGTAAAAGGAACCGACCGGGAATTGTGCTTACCCATCAATATCGACACCGATCAGTTGCCATTCATTCGCCCTGGTGCCCAGCCGATTACCGTGTTGAACCATCCGCCGACGATTCGAATGGAAGCCCATTCCATTCCACCGCTCGGTTCAAAAAAAGCAAAGTACCGTGTCCCTGCTGAGCTGATTCAGCAACCAGGTTCCTATCGTTTGAGCGTTCGGATGCGAAGCCGAATGGAACCACTTTACTTTATGCGATTCTGCGATGCGACACTTGAGATGCAGCGCCGGATGCTCGAACAAACACTAGACATTGCGGAGCACTCGGTCACATTTGAGGTGCGCTAGTGGGTATGCACAGAATTCTGGAAGGTAGCTGGTTTCGTGAGAAACCGGATGCAGAAGAGTGGTCACTAGTGCGCGCCGGTTTCTCACAAAACCAGCTACATTTGGTCGCGGCAGTGCTGCACAGCAACGCCGATTCGGGGTATGCATCCTGCCTGGCAGTATCTTGTATTTGTTCCCAGTACAAAATGACAACTTAAGAAAGCCACAGTGCGTCAGCGAGCTAACAGGGCGATTCCATTGGTGAATCAAAATTCAACACTCCGTGCAATCACAGGGCCATTGGTCTTGCTGGTAGCGTTCACCTGTTCCCGAGCGTCCGCGCAAACGGAAAGTCCTCGCCTAGTTGAATCCGCCCCTGCAACTAGTCCTTCAACAGAATCAAACAGCAAGCAGTTCATTAAACAGCCATCGAAGCTATGGTCACCTGAGAAGTCACCCGAAGTTCCATCCAAAGCAGCGGTAACGCCATCGCTGCTGAGTGAACTAGCTGTTCCCGGCGGCGCATCGACAACTCCTCTCGACGTTGGGCAACCAAGTTCAATCCACGCAGACTCAGGTGCAACCGCTAGTTCTCCGGCCGCGTCGAGTGAGAAGCAGGATCCAGCCAAGTCGACGATGCCTTCGTTCTTCTTTCCGCCGCCGCAGGCTGTGCAATATGACTACAACGGCCGCGAGATTCCTTACTCGGCAAGTGATTTCTCGGCTTTGCCCATGCCGCCGCTCCCGCTTGACCCGTTTGCAGACGCAATGGTGTACCGTGGCAAGACGCCGATCATGACACAGCGACCTTGGGTCGAATGGGGACGTCCGCTTTACACTGGCGGAATTTATCCGCCTGCAAGTTCGTTTTTCTTTGGCGAAACGAACTTACTGATGCCGCATTTTTATGTTTACGGTGACTATAGAACCGGTGTCGGAGTTAACCAGAATCAAAATGGGGCCGCCCGCAGTTGGGCACATCGATTAAATCTCGATATGGACTTGCAATTCACTGCGACCGAGCGCTTGCACGCTTTTATGGGGCCGCTCGATCGCGCCAATGATGTGACTCGATTGGACTTCAGTGACAGCAATAACATCCAGTTTGTCGATAGAACGGATATCCGACTGGACACCCTGTTTTTTGAAGGAGATGTCGGTGCGATAGTAGGCGGCCGCGAAGGAACCTATTCACCATTCGACTTGCCGTTCTCCGTTGGTTTCATGCCGATGGTCTATCAGAATGGTATCTGGATGGAAGACGCTATGATTGGTGCGGCATGCGCAATTCCGGCCCAACACAGCACGGCGCTCGGTTGGTCGAATTATGAAGTGTCATTGTTTGCGCTGACCGATCAAGTCACAACAGATGCTTTCAAAGGTGATAACAACGCAGCCGAGGTGTTTGGCAGCGCATGGTTTATAGAAGCCTACGACGGATACATCGAAGCGGATCATGCATTCATTCACGACGACGTCGGCGGCCATCGCAGCTACCACAACGCATCGATCAGTTTCACGCGCCGTTATCTCTCGAGGCTTTCGAACTCAGTGAGGTTTATCACCAACTTTGGTCAAGCTCTGCCAAGCGACGAGCGAACCGCCGACGGTTATTTGTTCTTGCTCGAGAATTCGTTGATCTCGGCGAACCCGAACTACTTTGTTCCCTATGCGAACTTTTTCTATGGTTCGGGCAAACCGCAAAGTGTTGCCCGAGCCGCTGGTTCGGGCGGCATCTTGCGCAACACGGGTATCAACTTTGAAACCGACGGACTAACCGCATATCCGACGCTTGATCCAACCGGCAACAACACCTATGGTGCCGCATTGGGTCTGAATATGCTCGGCAGCAATTTCTCGCAGCAGTTAGTTGTCGAGTTCGCGGCGCTGGCAGCAACTGGCAGTCAGCAGTTTCGGGCCGCACCAGGAGACCAATATGCGGCTGGTGTCCGCTATCAGAAACCGCTTAGCTACCGTTGGATTTTTAGAGCGGACAGCATGTACGGTTGGCTACGTAATTCGGATGACATTTTTGGCAACCGCATCGAATTCCGCTGGAAGTTTTAGCGGTTCGGGCGGCACGGGTGGCACGCAACGCCGTTAAGCATTTCGGCGAGTAAATGTAGCTGGTTTCGTAAGAAACTGGTGACTTTTCTAATGCATCCGGTTTCTCACGAAACCAGCTACCTTTTTGAATTTCTCTGCCTTTTGCTCGCAGGAATAAGTACGAAAAATGCTTAACGGCGTTGGGTGGCACGGGTGCCAGCCGATTACGATCAATCCCAAACGAAGAACTGCTTGCGACCTAATAGCTCACTCGTTGCATATTGACTTGGCCGGTATCTCCAGCGGCGGACCAGTTAGCGTTGAAGCTACTGCCGGGAATGATGGTGTTCATGCGGTAGCTTCCGAGCAGAGGTAGTTTCTTGTCGGTTACATAGACGGTACCGTCCCACGATTGGGTAGGCAGTAAGTCAGCCCGGTATACAAAGGGAATCACGCCTGCAAAGCGGCCTGCGAACACTGCTTTGTATGTGCCATCAGGCAACGGAGTGACGCGAGCACGCATTGGGCCGGAATGCCCCGTCGTGCCGCTGGACCAACGGCCTTTCCAACGACCCGTCGGTTCGTCGGCAAACGAGTTTAATATGAGCATTTGGGTGAAAAGAGCTAGAACTAGACACGATGTATATGGTTTTAGGGAAAGCATGACGTTTCTATCTCCTCGAGTAGTTCTTGGCGGTCGATGGGTGATTCGCTTAGATTCCTATGGTAATTGCCTGTTAGGATGTCGCAATTGGGTTGTGGAATCGAGTTAGAGAGGATCGAGAGTTGGCTTCTCAGCTGTGGTGAAGCAGTTAAACTTGGCATTGATGTACGGTTGTTCCCGTGGGGTATGCTTCCAGCTTGCCGAATGTATTTGGTATTTAACCCAGGCTACGGGCTACTTTAGAGAGAAATCCATGATTGCGACGGAAATGCGAACGCGGCTGAATGCGATTCGAGACAAAGTTGAAGCTGGCCGCCGGCTAACGACCGATGACGGGATCTTTTTGTACGATCCCAAAGTCCCCCTTCAAGAAGTGGGGCAGTTGGCGAATCTTGTGCGCGAGCGAATGCATGGGAATGTCGCTTACTTCAACATCAACACGCACTTGAACCCAACCAATGTGTGCGTCTATCGCTGCCGATTTTGCGCTTTTAGAAGCGATTTGCGTGATCCAAAGGGTTATGCAATGAACGACGCTCAAGTGCTCGAGCGCGGCCGAGAAGCGACCGAGAATGGTTGTACGGAGATGCACATCGTCGGCGGTTTGCATCACAAGATGCCCTACGAATGGTATCGCGGCATACTCGAGTTGCTACATACGAACTACCCAAACATTCACCTGAAAGCGTGGACGCCGGTTGAGATCAACTGGTTCGAATTCCTTACCAAACGTTCCACTAAAGATATCTTGGCCGACCTCCGCGATGCCGGTTTAGGTAGTTTGCCAGGGGGAGGGGCCGAGATCTTTCATTCGGAAGTTCGCGATCAACTGTGCGAACACAAAGCCGACGGCCACAAATGGCTTGAGATTCATCGCACGGCTCATCAGCTCGGCATTCGCAGCAACTGCACGATGCTCTACGGCCACGTTGAAGAGGCTTATCATCGCATCGATCACTTGTCCAGGCTTCGCGAACTGCAAGACGAAACAGGTGGTTTTCAGACGTTCATTCCGCTTGCGTTTCATCCGGACAATACAGAGCTAAGTGCGATCCGCAAACCTTCGGCTCTGATGGATCTTCGGACCGTCGCGGTCAGCCGCTTGTTCTTGGACAATGTTCCGCACGTTAAAGCCTATTGGATTATGCTCGGAATTGAGACTGCCCAAATTGCGTTGCACTATGGAGCGGACGATATCGACGGAACCGTTCGTCATGAATTGATTTATCATGACGCCGGTGCAACAACGCCAGAGATTCTGACGGTCGATCGTATCAAGCAACTGATTGAAGAAACTGGCCGCGAACCAGTCGAGCGCGATACGCTGTATCGAAAGATCCACCGCGACCCGTCGAATCTGCGCGAGTGGACAGTTGGAGAAGCGGTTGCAGTGGGATAGCAGCTTGTAGCGGCCTAATACTTCAACACAATTTAACTTTGTGGGGTCGTCGAAAGGACGCACGCGGACATAGAACGGGCGAACGAGGCTCTGCCGAGCAAGTCTCCACAGCCAGTTTGACTTGACTGTACTTACCGACCTCGATCGCGTTATGACAAACTCAAGGTTACTGGTTCACGTTCACTACTACAGTGAAGTCTTTTTGTTACGCCAAGTCCTGCTCGGCAGAGTCTCGTTCTCCGGTTCCACTGAGTTCCAACTTCGCACATGTTGGCTAAACGAAGTTAAATCCTGACAATGAACTAGTTATTCTGGCTGGTAAGTCTGTCGCAAGAAGCGCAAAAGATCGGGACTGCCGACGGTAAACGTGTGTTCGTTCAGCAAAAACCGAGCTTTGCACGCTATTTTGTTGGTATAACAGGCCGACAACTCTGAAATGAAGCCTTTCCGAGTCGCTGAATTGCTGCTAGTCTTATGCCCTAAAGGATTTGGCCAATGAGCGATTTTGGCCCCGACCACAGTTTTATTGACGTTAAGAGTAGGAAAAATGACCAAACCGCATCACAAACTCAAGAAGGCCAATCACGGCGCACGTCCCGCAAACGCCAAAGCTCGCAAAGCCAAACGCAAGAAAGTTCGCACCTAGTAGCCTAGGCATCCTGCCTGGGTAAGTAGCCTAGGCATCCTGCCTGGGGTAAGCGCTCAACTGCTAGTCTCGGCAAGTTGCTTTTATAAACCCCGGCCGCAGTCGTGTAAAAAATCTCGACAGACCGGCCGCAAAGTTGCCCAGATAAAGTGGCGCAGGAAAAGTGGCGCAGAAGTTTGGTTTTTGGAGAAGTTGCTGAAGTGGTTGCGAAAGAACTGATACTTGATCCGGCGACTTTAGACTTCAGCAACATCATTGCTGATCAAGCGGAGATACGTAAGTACAATCCGCAGCGCTTCGAGATGGAGCAGCTCACTGCAATCATTCACGAAGACACGACTCGGCACGTTTGTGTGGGCTATAAAGACATCACGCTCGACGAATTCTGGGTACGTGGGCATATGCCCAACATGCCACTGATGCCAGGAGTTATGATGCTTGAGGCGGCTGCGCAGATGTGCAGTTACTTCTCGCAAAAATACGATCTGCTCGGCGCGGCAATGGTTGGGTTTGGCGGACTGGAAGAGGTCCGATTTCGCGATCCGGTGATTCCTGGCGACCGATTAGTATTGATGTGCGAGATGACTCGATTGCGTCGTGGTCGCATCGTGGTCACAAAGTTCCAAGGTTTCGTCCGCAACTCGATGGTCGTTGAAGGCGTTCTGAAAGGGATTCCAATTCCGATCGAAGTTGTTAGTTCACAACTGGCTCGAGCGGCTGAATACGAAGCATCGATTGAAAGAGAATCAGCCAAGTAACGCAAGGATTGTATGATGAGCAACTCGTTTGCAAAATTGTCTTTAGGTTTGGCCGCTTGTGCATTCGTTTGGAACTCCGGTGTTTCAACTTGCTTGGCTCATCCAGACCATCCAATTCAAGTCGTTTCGAGCGAGTCGTTGCTGCATTACTTTGTGCAACCCGAACACGCCTTGCCGCTTGTCGTTTTTGCAGTTGCGATGTGGTGGGTTAGCCGAACGGTCAAGCCGCTCTTATTGGCTCGCATACCGGTGAAGAAAATCCTTCAGGTCGAAGACCGTCGGTAAAGCTGAAAGGCTTTTCCAATCCAGATTCAGCTTGACGAGCTCTAGTGGCTCAATCTCTGCTGGGTTCTTAATTAGGCCTAGAGTTGAAGCCAAATAGCCAACCAACCGTTGTGGGCTGATTCCACGCTCGCGAAAATAGCTCAGTCGGGTGTCGCCATGTCGTTTTGCTAACCGGCGACCATCAGGGCCAACGATCAGCGGTACGTGGCGATAACTGGGTGCAGGCCAGCCCAAGTGCCGCAAGACTGCTAGTTGTCTGTAAGTGGATGGCGCCAAGTCGCTGCCACGAACAACTTCTGTCACCCCCATGTCGTAATCATCGACAATAACTGCCAACTGATAGGCTGGTGTGCCATCGCTTTTACCGATGACAAAGTCGCCCAACTGCTTGTCGGGATTCGCAGACTGTTGGCCGAGGACTTCGTCCATCCATATCACTTCGCCTGACCCGAATCGCCATCGCCAAGCGAATTCTGAATCGATATCAACAGAGCTTCGCCCCCGACAGGTTCCAGGATAGATGGCGCCTTCCATCGGCGGCAGTTCGGAAAGTGTTTGCTCATGTGGGGCGCTCGCCGCTTCGGCCACTTCGCGACGCGTGCATGTGCAAGGGTAAATCACCTTTGCATCGTTCAACTGTTGAAGGACCTCGCGATAGCGTGTGACTCGTTCAGATTGAATGTAAGTCTCATGAGGCCCGCCAACATCCGGCCCCCAATCCCAATCGAGTCCTAACCAGCGCAGGTCATCGAGTGTCTGCTGTCGCGCCCATGGTTTTACGCGCGGTGAATCAATATCTTCAATCCGCATCAGCAATTGTCCGCATTGTTGCCGCACAGACAGCCAAGCCAGCAGGAATGACCGCGCATTGCCGAGGTGCAACGCACCAGTTGGAGAAGGCGCAAGACGACCAATCACGTTTGACATTTCGCAGCTATGCAGCCTTTTGAAGGAATCGCCCCAATGAATCATAGGCAATCAGGACGGGTCGCACTCGGACGGCAGCGAGCCACGAAAACCGTTCAATGCGTGTCTCAAGAGTATGCATTAACATAGGAAATGGTGGAAGAAGAGCTTCCGAAGAGCGCAGAGCGAGCCGACAGGGTCGCGCTTGTCGACTCGCTCTGCGTGCTTAAACTTTAGTTCCCTTGGCGAGCATTTTCAAAGCGGCTAGTATTTTGCAATGTCATTTTCACGTCACTTGCTCGTTTGACCGCCTCTGGTAGCAAATGTGCGGATTGTAGTGGCAGATTTCGACCGTACTCGGTCAACTCAGGCTTTGCGGTACTTCTACTCAATGGCCACACTCAACCTACTAGTGCTTTGTCCGACTTTAAATTAGCGGTCATAGATGTGAGCCGTCGGCGCTAGCCGCAGGTGAACGAAGTGTATGACTTAAACCAATGAAGGCCTACCCAATGCCCGGCAATATACGTCAAGAGAATTGGAACTAGATTAGCTATTAGCCATGAACGACAACTACTCCGTTCACCCGCGGCTAGCGCCGACGGCTCACTGACACCCGCGGCTAGTAGTGCCGACGGCTCGCTGATTCGCAAGGCACGGGCTGGGGGCTGGGATGGCTGAAAGTCGGTAGCGGAATGCGTCAAGCATTTCGTTCATGCGACTTCGGCCCTGCAAATTCAATCTCCGAAAGCCTTGACGGCTTCCGCTACGGTATTCATCCACGACTTTTATCCATGCCAGCTGGGGACATGTTGGCTGACCCAAGTTAAATTGAGCCTGAATCACTAGTACGAGTACCATTTTATTGAGTACGACTACGACTTAAATTGTCCCTTCGCTAATTCACTAAGCTTCGAATCGGCACACCCGTCAACGCACGAAGGCAATTCTGCGAGCCTTTGATGCGCATATCCAGAAGCCCTTCTTCGCTGTAAAACGCAGCGTGAGGAGTCAGAATCAAACGATCGTGCGCCGGATGTTTTGGATCGCGCCAGGCGCCGAGTAATGGATGGTCGGCCGGTGGTGGCTCCTGCTCAAGTACATCGATGGCCGCTCCAGCCAAGATGCCGCTTTCTAAACCTTTTAACACGGCCATCGGATCCACCACTCCACCTCGTGCGGTATTAACCAGAATGGATTCACGCGGCATCAATTCGATGGAACTCGGATTGATGATGTACTTTGTTTCTGGCGTCAGCGGACAGTGACAAGAGACAACATTCGATTGACTCAGCAACTGCTCTATCGTCTCCGCCCGACGCACACCCAACGACTTGTCGCGGCCGTCGGTCACATGCGGGTCATAGAACACCACATCGTATCCCAACGCTTTGGCTCGCAGTACCGTTGCGGTTCCAATTCGCCCGACTCCAATGACACCAAACACGCGTCCGCGAATGCGACGCAGTGGTGAAGCTAACGTGTAAGTCCACGTATCTGTCCCGCGCTGACATAACTGGTTGTAAAGATGAGTACCACGGGCGAGTGACAAGACTAGTCCAATGGCTGTATCAGCGACATCTTCAGTTCCATAATCAGGAACATTAGCGACGGGGATTCCTCTCTCTCGTGCGTACGCATAGTCAACGTTGTCAAAGCCCGCACCGCAGCGCACGATCAGCTTGCATCGTTCAAGGGTCTCGATGGTTACGCGACTGATTGAGAGAAAGTGATACATCATGATCGCGTCTGCATGCCGCAGTTGGTCTTTGAAATCAGCTTCGCAATTTGCACCGAGTGCAGTCACTTCAGCCACCTCGCCAAGAATCTTTCGCTCCACATCGAGTGGTTCAGTAATGAAGTCAGTGATAAACACTTTAAACGGTTTTGCCATAGAAAGACTCACGATATTAATTGCTCGAATCGAACTTGCGGTTATGTGCGCATCAAAGTTTAGCGACTATCCGGAAGATGGGACAGACAGTTCGGATCGCGGACGTCGCGTCCTTGCTGGGTTGATTTATTATCCGTTCCAATGCAAGAGAAACGCTCGGGACAAATGGTCCCAAGCAACGGGACGTCCGCGGTGCTTCCCGCTACAATTCCAAAGTATAAAAACGGTTGAATTCAGAGGCTGTGTAGCTGCCAAATGGGGAGCAGGCGATAAAGCCGCGGGATTCGTAGAGACGGACGGCAGGTGCGAACGCTTCGCCGGAACCGGTCTCGAGACTCAGTCGGCGACAGCCCTTAGCTTTCGCTGTAGCGATGATGTGCTCAAGCAATAGACTCGCAACTCCCCGACGCAAGTAATTGGGGTGAGTCCGCATGGATTTTATTTCACCTAAATCAACGCTATGTACTTTCAATGCCCCGCAACCAGCTACATCGTTGCCGTTCCATGCGGACCAAAAGGTCACGTTGGGAGCTTTTAAACCTTCGAAATCTAAGAAATGGCAAGTACCCGGCGGCGAGTTCAATTGCATTCCAGCAAAGTGGATTTCCAGCAACGCTCGAGTCTCTGGGCTTGTTAAGTCGTCTTCGATTATTTTCATTGGCTAAGTGGCGTATGCTTCCAGCTTGCGATGTAATGTATGCCTCAAGTGGTATATCCTAACAGCTTGCGAACTAGTGCTCCCAAGCTTTATGCAATCAATTCAAAACAACTATCGGACGGGACGGGAGTCCCATCCTACTCGAAACAATCCAAAATTTAGCTAGGATCTAGAGTGCTTCAAACGGTTCGCGTTCGATGATCTAAAGGGACTCCTCATGTTCGGCTTCCTTCCTACTATGACACTGGCCCTGATCGCAATCAACTGTGCTCTACTCGATAGTTACGCCAATCCGGAAGATGCAATTGTAGCCAACTTCGAAGAGGGGACTTACGACAACTCGCAACTCGATAAACGTCCATGGAAAATCGAAGGAACCGCTTTTGGTGACAAACCGGCATTAGGAGCTCTAACAGGGCAAATGTCGGTGAGTGGCTTTGATGGAACAGGATTGGTGAATAGTTATCTGGATGGCGATCGCTCCGTCGGTTCATTGACATCGCCAGACTTTAAAATGACTCGCGATTATATTTCGTTCTTGATCGGTGGTGGAAAGCTGCCTGAAGTTGGTATGGAATTGATCATTGAAGGCCAGGTAGTTCGCACCGCAACAGGGCACGATTCGGAGAAGCTCAAATGGCACTCGTGGGATGTGCGCGAATTCCGCGGCAAGGCGGGCCACTTGCGAATCTTTGATCAAGCGAAAGGTGGATGGGGGCATATTTTGGTAGATGAAATACTTCTCACCGATCATCCGCGACAAAACCCATTTACAGGTCGGCTCTCCGAGTATCGCCGCTCGGAAGAATACTATCGCGAGCCCTATCGACCAAGTTTTCACTTCACGCCTGAAATCAACTGGATGAACGATCCGAACGGCTTGGTCTATTTTGACGGCGAATACCACCTTTTCTATCAGCACAATCCTTACGGCAATGAATGGGGACACATGAGTTGGGGACATGCGGTGAGTACCGACTTGATGCATTGGCAGCACTTGCCCATTGCACTGCATGATGAATACGACGTGATGGCTTTTTCTGGCAGCGCTGTTGTGGACGCTAACAACACCAGTGGGTTTGGGACGGATGGCAAGATACCTCTAGTTGCAATCTACACAGGCCATGGGTTTGGAAAGCAGACGCAAGATCTTGCGTATAGCAATGACCGTGGTCGCACGTGGACCAAATACGCCGACAACCCAGTTCTCGATATCGGCGAAGCTGATTTTCGTGATCCAAAAGTTTTTTGGCACAAGCCTACGTCGAAGTGGGTCATGGTCGTTTCGATGGCTACGCGGAAACAAGTTCGGTTTTATGGTTCAAGCGATTTGAAAACTTGGAAATTGCTCAGCGAATTCGGGCCAGCAGGTGTTGCCAATAAACCGAACTGGGAATGTCCTGATCTGTTTGAGTTACCCATCGAAGGTGAACCTGGCAAGAAGCGTTGGGTTCTGGAGACCGACATGGGAAGTGGCTCGATCGCGGGCGGATCAGGCGGCGAGTATTTTACGGGTGTGTTTGATGGAGAGAAGTTCATCGCCGATTCGCTTGATTCTCAGTGGGTCGATTTCGGCCGTGATTTTTATGCTCCCGTTTCGTGGTCGGATATACCTGCCAGCGACGGAAGGCGCTTGTGGCTCGGATGGATGAACAATTGGGAAACCTCACTGAATCCGACTTCCCCTTGGCGAAGCGCGATGTCGGTTCCCCGAGAGTTAACACTCCGGCGGATAGCTGGAAATCTGCGACTTTGCCAGCTACCGGTTCGAGAACTCGTTAAGGCCCGAGGGGAAGTTTTTTCCCGCGGCAAGTTCACTTGCAACAATGTAACGCCGATTGATGTGCGTGGTCAGCAGTTGGATGTCGAAGTTGAATTTGCATCGGATTCAGCCACTCAGTTCGGTGTCCGGGTACTCAAGAGTGGTCAAGAACAAACGGAGATTGGCTACGATGTTGCCAAGAAAGAAATTTATGTGGACCGAACGAAGTCCGGCAATGTTGGATTTCATCCAGCGTTCTCAGGAAAACACGCTGGACCGTTGACTGGACAAGAAGGACGCGTTCGAATGCGGATCGTGGTCGATCGTTGCTCAGTCGAGGTCTTTGGAAACGACGGTGAGACGGTGATTACGGACCTAGTGTTTCCTCGTTCAAGCAGCGATTCAGTTGAGATCTTTGCCAACGCTGGCAGTTGCGAAGTCATTCAGTTAAAGGTTTGGCCGTTGGTAAGGACAATGGGGGACTGATGCAACTTGACTGAGTTTATTGGAACGCGTCTGGTCGCACTCGGCAAGATGCGTCCCACTTAAGACAGCAGCGACGTTCAATCAAGACTTGACTTTAGTTCTCTTCGGTTTCTTCGGTGTCGCATCTGGGGCGGTTAATCCATCGTCGGGTTGGTTCCACAATCGCCAAGGGTCGTCGAGTCGACGCATTTCGGATAAAAGCAAAGCCTCCATCTCAGCAAGCTTCTCTGCATACTTAGGATCGCCGGCAAGGTTGACTTGATGTGGCTGCGGATCAATTCCTGACAAAGCTTTTACTGATGGGACGTGATGCTCAGCCAAAAACTCTTCGGGATTCGCGGCGAGGTTGAAGAGCTGCGTTTGTTGGACGCTGCCGTCAAGCACATCGTACTTGATCAATTTCCAATCGCCTCGTTTGACGCAACGCATGCCAGGCTTTGTACCGCCGTTGTAGACGCCGTATAGCACGTCGCGGACGATTGACTGCTTGCCTTCGAGTACCGGTTTAAAACTGATCCCTTCATTTGACTTCGGAGCTTCGATGCCGGCCAAGTCGCAGAGCGTTGCGAGGATGTCAAGCAGATACACGTTGCCGACAGCCCGAGTTCCTGGTTTGATACCGGGCCCTTTGACGATTAGTGGAACTCGCCACGTGTGCTCGTAAAGATTCTGCTTGCCTTGCAGTCCGTGTCGACCGATGGCCATACCATGATCCGCAGTGTAAATGACATAGGTGTTATCAAGCTCACCCATCGCGGATAACTTTTTGAGGACTCGATCGAGCTGTGTATCAATGTTCTCAACACAAGCGAACTCACGGCCCAGCTCGTTGCGTATCGTTCGTTCATCGCGATTCTCCCACACTCCGCTGACCGTTTCCTCATCGCGAAGGCCCGGATGTCCGTGTGGAAATGGATGAGCAGGTAAGTAATTGACTGGCAGTGGTGGTTGCTTTTCATTGGCTGGAGGAAAGCTGTCACGATCGGTGTGATTGACTGCGCCGTACTTGGCTAACAGCTCCGGTTTGCCATCGCGAGTATCATGCGGATGTGAGAATCCAAAATGGATGAAAAACGGATCAGTGTCTTTGGTTGACTCTCGCTGCTTGAGATATTCGAGAACTTGATCTGCGTGCCAAGCGCTACCGGATTCGTCTGTGCCGCCTCGTTTGGTTGCATCTTTGCGAATCGTAAAGAGCTGATTGGCTGCTTCGTAACTGTTACCGACTTTGCAGGTCCGCATCGTGTCATATCCAGCGCGATTGAAGACCGCTGGAATGGTCTGCTGTTCCAGGTTTGCGGGACAGCGATTGTTGGCGATTGCGTTGGGGGAGATCGGCAAGTGCCAGACCGTGCGGCCGCTCATGATCATGTGTCGCGACGGAGTACACACCGCTCCAACAAAGGCTCCCATGTGATACGCGCCATCAAATGTCATCCCCTGCGAAGCTAGTCGGTCGAGCGTTGGTGTCTCTAAAATTGACTTTCGGTCGTAGGTTTTTAAGTCGAAGGGACTTTGATCATCGACCAATACAAACAAAATATTGGGCCGCTTCGGCTGATCCGCGGATAGGATAGTTGAGTGAAGCCATAACGCAGCAATTACCAAGCAAAGATTACGCATGTCCACTTTCCCGCCCGTAAAGGGATTTGAAGTCGTTTTAAGGGAGCGTAAATTATATCACGTCGATGTTGCGGAGGTTGGAAAGTGAATTGTTGAGTAGCTGGATTTGTTAAAAACTGGACGGGGTTAAGACAGTCGTTACTGCATCGGGTTTCTTACGAAACCAGCTACCAACATCGTGGACTTGAATCAGCTAAAATGTTGCGATGTTGTGGGTGACCCGAATGATCCGGCCGAAACGGAATACTGCTATGCAATTCAAGCTGATGTTGAGGATCTTATTTGCTTTTGTCGTACAGAGTTTGCCCCACTCGATTGTGGCGGCTGACTGGCGAGTTGGTTTCGCGAAAACAGACGTTACTCCGACTGCGCCTGTCCGGTTGAGTGGCTATGCGAATCGACCCAAGCCATTCGATTCGGTAGCTGATCCGTTGCACGCTCGCGCTATGACCATCGTTCAAGATGGACAACAGCGGTCTTCTGCAGTAGTCATCGTCTCGATCGATAGTATCGCCGTCACCGCGGCGATGACGATTGACGTGGCGACTTGGGCGAATGAAAAGTTTGGAATCGAACGCAGTCAAATTGTCCTTTGCAGTTCGCACTCACACGCCGCGCCGCATCTTTCTGGTGGCTTAAGCAACCTTTACTCAGTCCCGTTAACTGAGGAAGAAACGCAACGCACGAAAGAGTACACAGATAGTCTCGTTGCCAAGATAAAACAAACGGTTGAAGCGGCTTTTAAGTCTTCGCAGCCAGCCAAGTTGAATATCGCGACGACGAGCGCTAACTTTGCGATGCAACGACGAGCGATTCGTTCGGGCAAATGGGCTGGTTTTGGTGAAACGCCCGACGGAGCTTGTGATCGCCGCGTGCGGGTCCTTGAGTGTCGATCGATGGATGACAAAATTCTTGGCGCGGCTTACATGTACGCTTGTCACTGCACAACCATGGGCGGTGACTTCAATCAAGTCAGTGGTGATTGGGCGGGGTTGTCGGCCAATCGGCTCGAGGCGGTCCATCCCGACGCAATCTTTCTACCAGTCATCGGCTGTGGTGCCGACGCCAATCCGAAGCCACGCACCGGATATCAGTTCGCTGAGCAGCATGCGGCCGAGTTGGTTGATAGCGTAAAGAAAGCCATTCAAGGCGAACGCACTCCATTAACCGCTTCGCCGCAATCGCATTTTGGCTACGCGGGACTCGCACCTGAGTTGCCAAGCCCCGAGGATGTCGAGACGAAAACGAAGAGCGACAATCCGAACATCAAACGCTGGGCGGAATACATGAAGGCAACGCGAGCCGCGATGGGGCGATTGCCAGAGACTGTGCCGATGCCGATTCATACGTGGCAATTCGGCGACGAACTGACGTGGGTTTTTCTCGGCGGCGAAGTTGTCTCTGAATATCAAATGTCGATCGAAAAGCGACTTGGTGGCAAACAGACTTGGGTTGCAGCTTATGTTGACGATGTGTTCGCCTACGTGGCAAGTGAACGGATGCGAGCCGAAGGTGGCTACGAAGTCGATGATTCGATGACGTACTATCTCCAGCCAGGTCGATGGCAAGCGGGTACACAAGAGCTGATCGAAAAGCGCGTTGATGAACTACTTCGCGAAACGCAAGCCGAAGGTAAACCGCTGAGTGCCGCAGATGCACTTAGGTCGATTCAAGTGCCAGAAGGTTTTAAAGTTGAATTGATTGCATCAGAGCCGATGGTTCGAGATCCCATCAACGTTGCGTTTTCGCCCGATGGCAGCGCATGGGTCGTCGAGATGGCAGATTATCCGTTGGGCAGTGGCGAAGGCGGCCGAGTCAAGCGTTTGCGAGATAACGATGGCAACGGAACACTTGATTCCGTGGAGTTATTTCTGACCGGTTTATCGTATCCGACGAGCGTCATGCCGTGGCGCGACGGAGCGATTGTGATTGCAGCTCCTGATGTGCTGTTCGCCCGTGATACCAATGGTGATGGTGTTGCCGATGAGCGGGAAGTTCTCCTGTCAGGTATCGCTGAATCCAACCCCCAGCATCGCGCAAGCGGCTTTGCATTGGGACTCGATGGTTGGTTGAATTTTACATCAGGCGAATCGACCAAGGAGCTCGTGAGTCATCGTGCGAACAAAACGTTTAAGGTTCAACATCATGACGTAGCTTGGAATCCGGATACGGGCGAGATTCGTGCAACCGCTGGAGATACGCAATTTATCCGGGCTCGCGACGACTTTGGCAACTGGTTTGGTAATTCGAACAGTTATCCGATGTATCAATTTGTCGTCGACAGTCGTTATCAAACGGCTGCCTCAATCGCTGGAGATTCGAAGCAGCATTTGCTGACCCCGGCTGTCGCACCGCCGGTGTTCCCGCGGAGTCGCACTGTCGATCGTTTCAATGATCTTTTTGCTTTTAACCGGTTCACCAGTGCCTGCAGCAGCATGATTGTTCGCACGCCGGGACTTGGCCCAGAGATGCTCGGCGCGGCTCTCGTTTGCGAACCTGTTCACAACTTGGTGGCTCGGTTTCAAGTTAAACCGTCAGGCAGCAGTTTTGTGGGAGAACGATTCGAAGCCGACAAGACGTTTGACTTTTTTACATCAACCGACCCATTCTGCCGCCCCGTTCGCGCTGTGAATGCTCCGGATGGAACCGTGTGGATTTTGGATATGTCGCGTCAAGTAATCGAACATCCCGAGTGGATTCCAACAGCTTGGCAAGAACGATTGAATGTGCGCAGCGGTGAGAAACTTGGACGCATTTATCGCGTGTACCACGAAAGCTACTCGCCGCAGCATCTTGCGGCCGGCGTATCGACGCCAAACGAATTGAAGTCGTCTGAGTTGTTTAGTAAGCTGTCGAACGATAACGGTGCGATGCGAGAGCTGGCTCAATTGACGCTGATGTGGCACGAAGAGAAAGCGGGGTTGGAGGAGGCGGACGCCATTGATTCACAACTGCGTCGCATGGCGATCGAGCATGCGAATCCAGCGGTTCGCATATCGGCCCTCAGCTGTTTAACGGCGACTGATCAACTTGCTGCCAAAGATCTGATTGCAGCTTTGCAAGATCGCGATCCTCGGGTTGTGCGTGTGGCTATTGAATTGTCCGAGCCCCTTACTCGTGGCTCTGATGCAAGTTCAATTGAACTAAGAAAGCAAATCGTTGCATCCGCTGACATGGATCGTGGACCGCAAGTTGATTTGCAATGGCTGTTGACAACGCTTGCATTTCCTCTATACGAGACGGAAGATAAACTAGCCACCGTTGCGGCTCGGTCGCTTGAAAACTCTTGGATCATTCGTAGTCTATCGCTGTGCCAAGATCCGGCTCAGGCTAAACAGCTTTGTGTCGGTTTGCTTGCCGCTTCGAAAAGACCAAGCGGTTTGCCCAATAGTGTGTTTGCAGATATTCAGCAATGCACGAGTCGACTGTGGTCGCGACTGGAGCCCGACGCCCAGAAGAGTTTACTGAATGAGCATTTTAAAGATTTGCCTTCTAGTGCAGAGACCGTGCTGACGCCAACACAATTGTTGCTGCTCACCGCCTACAGTGAGTCGAAGGACAATGCGAAAGTAGACAAATCCAATAAATCAAAGCAGGTAGTTGATGCGGTTCTGCGTAAAGTGACCGAAAACTCGCTGGTTCGAATGACTAACAACGAAGCGCCTGAGTCCGAGCGATTGGTACTCATCAATTTGCTTGGCTGCGGACTTGTGGCGGAAGAGCAATCTCTCCAAGCGATCGAAAAGCTCGTCGATGCGCGCCAGTTGCCTTCGGTGCAAGAAGCCGCCTTGCTGGCCGCGCGGAGAATCAATTCACCAACAGTTGGAGCGACGATCGTTCGGCTCTGGCCACGGTTGACTGCTGAAGTGCGTTCGGTCGCGGCGACCAGCATGTTGACGCGCAAGCCTTGGGTTGAACAATTGGTCGCAGCGCTTGAAAAGGGTGACATCAGAACAACCGATCTCGATGTCGCGACGGTTCAACAACTGAAGAGTTACGGCGATCGCAAGATTCGAACTCGTTGTGAATTGGTATTTGGAAAGCCTACTGCGCGAGCGACTGTCGTAACACAGTTTATGAATGAGATGCCGAAGAACGCGAAGGCGGAGGATGGTAAGCAACTGTTCGCGGACAACTGTGCCGTGTGTCATCGGCCGGCGGAGGGTAAAGCCATGGTGGGGCCGGCTATCGATAATCTTAGTCACTGGACTGTTGAACAATGGGTGACGGCCATCATGGACCCAAACCGGGCGATTGAGCCGAAGTTTCATCAGTACACAGTACTAACGGCAGACGGCCAAGTATTAGCTGGAGTGATACAGCAGCGAACGGCCCAAAGTGTCCGGCTCGCGGCAGTGGATGGTAGCGAACGGGAGGTTGCGTTATCGAATATTGAGGAGATACGCGATTCCGGCGTTTCGCTGATGCCAGAAGGGCTGGAAGCTAAGCTTTCACCTGAAAAATTGGCTGCACTGATTGCGTTTTTGCGTTCGAGGTAGGTGTCCCGTAGCTTGGGACCATTTGTCCCGAACGTTCGCATTTGGTTTTGCTCTATCTTCAAATATGTAATGGACGGGACAAATGGTCCCATCCTACGTCGGCAGTTTGTGTTACCGCTTTGACACTTTGCCGCTGGGGAACCTATACTTTGCATGGCTTCGAATGGTTCGTGAAGCCTTGCGAAAGACGATTTTCTAGTCTGAAAGGACTGTTGAATGAATAAATACGGTGCATTGTGTGATGAAACTTATGTAAACATGCACCTTAGTACAGAAATGGATTTACCCACTAATCGCGAATCGGTTCTCAATTTCTTTGAACAAGTTCAACGACGGTTTCCGGCGATGACGAACTTCTCGGCGCGTGAGCGTGGCGAGTTTACTCTGGAGGAAGACAAAGAGTCGGGGCATTATCGCTGGGTATCGATTGAGCCCAAGCGACTTAGCAGTGGTGTCGTGAACGCGCCGACAATGGAAGACGCGGTCGCACAGCATCGTTCGGTACTCGAGTTGATACCGTTTTCGTTATCGATCAGTCATCTCGATTGCGAGTCGCTGAATTACACGATGGGTTTTGATTACAACTATCGTGGCAACCAAAACGAACTGCTCGCCGAAGCGCTCGGAATGATGCCCGCAATGGAACGGTTAGCAGAGATCAGTGGTACTTCGATCCTTGGCTTCGAGCCCGCTATTCAGTTGGCGCTGGACGACGAGTGCCAGACGCAGTGTCGGCTCGCATTTGAAACTCGCACTACGGCTTACCAGGTTCGCAGTGGCGAGTACGGCGAAGAACAATTAAGTGTTTATCTCACACTGCGTCGCTACGACAGCCTCGGAGCCAACGAAGATTTTGCAGATGAGCTAACACGCTTGGCTGGCATTTGCGAACGCATGGTTGACGAGTATTTAGTTGAAAATGTACTTCGCCCGCTTCAGCAAACGATTGCGCTCAAGTAGGTTGTGAATTTCACCACGCTCGTTGGAATTGACAAAGTTGCTATTCGGAAATTATTTAACCAAGTAACCAACGGCGACTCAAGCATTTGGCACTTATGCTGACTACATATTTGTTGCCGTTAGCAAAAACAAAGAGCCTTACTTAGCTTAGAAATTACCACAAAAAACGACGCTTCTCGCTGACCACCACCGAGTTTACTCGGTAGGATGATGACTTATTAGCTAAGTTTGAGCCAATAAGCAGGGCTGTCCCCCACGCGTTTGGTTGCGAGCAGAGCTCGCAAACAAACGCGTGGGGCGGGTGTTACTCTTCTTTATCGCTGTTAGCTAATAAGTCTTCGCTCCACCTAGCAAGCTGGGTGGTGGCGATCACCAACGACGATGTCACAACCGCAGGTACAAGCCGCGTTTTTCTAAGTAACGTACAAACAGGTACGTAATACCGAATGAAGTTACCAGTCCGGTGAGAACCCAGGCAAGCGAAGAATCCTTCGGGACGACTGACAGCGTTGTGTGGGTGACTAAATGGTGAATCAAGTAGGCCGCGAGTGGGTTTTGACCAAAGGTTCGAAATATACCTAAGTTCCAATTCCATATGTCACAGCCTATGACAAACAAACCGTACAGCGATAACGCAAAGCCGCTGCTGAAAAAAACAAACGATGCGGAGACAACTCGTTTGTCCATCTGCCAGTAATTGGGAATTCGATCTTGCGGGGATGGTGGCGGAATAAAGGGCGCCTCAGCAAATAAGCTTGACATGGAGCGATCGGCGATCAAAGACAGCTGCGGAGTGACGGGCGAGTTTTTGAGAACTTGTATGTGGTCTTCGGTGAGACGGCTTGTATCGTAAAGTCGCGTTAGGCAGGAGAGGGAATAGCCAAGCGTCATGCACAGGATACCGGTCAAGACTATTGATCGGACTGAGATGCTCAATACTTGGTGATTGGACGGGACGGGGAGTCCCGTCCTACGAGTGGTCACGCGATGGGTTATGTCGTAGGCTATGGTGCCGACGAGCATGATTTGAGACCAAGCGATGATACCAAAGAAGCCGCCATCCCAGGCTCTTTTCCCGGAAGTTCCCAAGTATGCGTCCAGCCAATTGGGCTTGCCGTAGACGAAGTCGTAGTTGAACCACCATGAAATCGCGACATGCAAAACACTCAGTAGTAAAATCGCCGCGATGCGAACTTTGGTAGTCGTCGCCATTAGCGGCAAGATAAAAATCTGACAGGCTCCAATAATCGCCAACACTTCCCACATGTTCGCTTTTAGCAACTGAGCGATAAATTTGGCTACATTTCTCGGCGACATTTCGCTTGAACCAGGGAAACTGCCGCCCAAACCAAAGAACATCACACACAGCAAAATCAGGGCGAGACTTCTAGTTAAAATCCGTCGCTGCAGTTTACTCTTCGCGGCCGTGTCCGCTCCTTTATCGACCAGTTTTGAAAAGGACATGCGATAAGCCATGCCGCATGCAAGTATAAAGCTGGGCATGATCGAGTCGGCGTAGCTGAAGTGCGTATTGTTGTGCTTTAGCGTCTGATGGGCGACTTGCATATGCTGCACAAAGTTGACGACGAACATTGCTGCGACACTGTAACCGCGAAACTGGTCAAGCGACGTGATGCGAGCAGCGGATGGTGCAGTGTTTGCATCAGCGTTTGCAGGAGGTTTCAGCTGTGACATGTACAAGTGCTTCTCATTAGTTACACGCGTAAGTAAGCGCCTTGCTTTTCCAATTGTTTAACGAACAACCAAGTAATGAAAAAGAAAAGCAACAGCCCGTCATAAGCGAACCACAGGGGTGAATCTTTTGGAAAAAAGGGTTGAACCGCTGAACTTACCATGGAGTGCAAGACATAGGCGACCAGCGCGTTGGTTCCAAAAGTTCTAAACAGTGGCAACTGCAACTTGTAGACATCGCATCCTACATAGAACAGAACGAAAACGAGCAGCGAGAAACCGGCTGTGAAGGTTAGGTAAGTCAACGTTCCAGCCCGTTGGCTCATCATCCAGTAATTCCACTTGCGATGCATTTCATCGGGTGGTTTGATAAACGGAGGTTCGGCAAAAAGGCTGGTAAATCCTGCAGTTGAGAGTTTTGATTGGATTCGATCCTTGTTTGGAACAACAGGATCTTCCGCTAACTTGATCTTCTGCAGCTCGGCTTGTTTTGCTTCAGGAACGTCGTAAAACCGAGTGGGACAGGACATGACATAGCCGAGCAGCATCAATCCGAAGGCGGCGAGGATAACTGGGGAAATGCTCCGTTTACTAGATGGCGACCGGGGATTCGACGACGGCGTAACACGTGGTTGCACAAAGTAATCACAGGCAAGTGTACCGACAATGGCCGGAATGCACCAAGTCAAAAAACCAAGCGGGCCGCCGTCAATCGCATTGGGGGCGGTGTTGGTCCAAGTAAAGTTGAACCAATACGACAAGAGCACATGTGCGACGGCAGATCCAATCATCCAAGCGACGCGAATGCTCGCGGGGCGGTGCACGACGGGTAGCAGCCATAACGAAGTCACCGCGATGTGCATGAGGGTTTGAAACCATTGGCGTTTTAGTGGTTCACCAAACACTTGCCAAACATTCATTTCCCTAAGTTGTTCCCATGAAGCTGCCCTTGGAGAAACGTTGTATACGACTAACGAGACCAGCGCTAAACCCAACAAGCGGCGGATCATACGGGCATAAGCCGCAGAACTCCCTTGCGTTTGCATACGACGTCCAAACGTTAGGCGCAAGGAGAATCCAACCGCGAATAGAAACTGCGGCATGATCGTATCGGCGTAGCTGCAGTAATCATGCGAGTGCTTCAAAACTTGCGGACACACCGCATAGCCGCCGAAATAATTGACCAGCAACATGCCAACGACGGTGTAACCGCGAAACTGGTCAAGCGACATCAGGCGTTCGGTTGAAGGCTTAGCTGGTGAAGGTGCGATTGAGCTCGCAAGCTCTGTTTTAACAATCATGCTTTTCACTGTTACCCCTGTGCTTCATGGCTCACGCATGGCCCATTTGGTTAGCGGATGTTAGGCATGCAGGTCTACCGCGAAAATCATTTCGCGTGGTTGCAAGTGTCTTAAATGAAAAGTAACTAACTTCTGTTTGACTTCTCGCGGGAAAAATGGCTATCATACCGATCGTCACCATATCTTGCATTTAACTTTTCCAATTTAGGGGAGTTTATCATGAAGAACCGTCATAGCGGATTCACGCTGGTCGAGTTGTTGGTTGTAATTGCCATCATCGGCATTCTAGTTGGGTTGTTGTTGCCTGCTGTACAAGCGGCCCGTGAAGCGGCTCGTCGAATGCAGTGCAGTAACAATGTTAAGCAATTGGCGTTGGCGGTGCATATGCACCATGACACTTACAAAAAGTTCCCTACGGCATGCTTCGCAACGACGGAAACTTTCCCCATCCTGACTTGGGTTTAACCGGAACGCCCAATCCTGCAAATCGTCGCTACGCGTTGATGCATCAGCTGCTTGCCTTCATCGAACAAGATAATTTATGGAAAAGATGGGATCATTTCGTTTACGTCAACAACGAGAGCGATCCAGTTACGTTCGTGCGATGGTCGGGCAACTACTTTACCAAGCAAGTTGTTCCCACGCTGATTTGCCCATCCAATCCAGGCGGCAATTGGAACGAATCATCGAACGGATCGTCGGACGGTCGCTATTTCCGTGGGCATTACTTTGGAAGTGCTGGCACACGATCCTATCCACGCGGTGCACCTAACTTTGGTCGTCCTTGCTTGTTCAATCCGCTAAACGTGACACCTTCTCCGGCGGTTGGTGGTGCGGCTGACGGAATGTTTACCCGATGCAAACGATACGGGATGGCGGACGCCGTAGATGGCACCAGCAACACGATTGCGATTGGCGAACGTCAGTATTTCGACCCGGTTTTTGACTCCGACCCCACCGTCAATGACCGCATCCGCGATTGGGGTTGGGTTTGGTTCGGAGCAGAGGGTGATTCCATGTTAGGAACCAGTGTTCCCATCAACTTTCAACTGCCAAAAAACTTTGCAACGCTCGGTGGAAGTACTCAGCAGGTTCTCTTCGAAGACCGTATCAATGCATTTGGAAGTATGCATACCGGTGGAGCGAACTTTGGTATGGCCGATGGATCAGTACAGTTCATTTCGCAGAACGTATCGTCAATCGTCATTCGCGCTCTCGGAACACGCGCCGGCGGCGAAGTTCCCGGAGAATACTAAGATGGTATTTTACATCTTAATTTATTGAACTGCGTATTACTGGGTAGCTGGCTTCGTGAGAAGCCGGCTGCATTTACGTGGGTCTGCAGGTTCATTCGGTTTCTTACGAAACCTGCTACGTTACTACACATCTATCCTGCTACCTGAACTTTGGTGATTAATCATGGGCATTCAGAATTTTTCCCTTTTGGCGCTCGTCGCATTGCTTGTTGGTTGTAGCGGCGGACCCGAGATCGCGAAAGTAGAAGGAACCGTCACTCTAGACGGCAAGCCGCTGGACAAAATCATGGTCGAGTTTTGGCCAGACGCGGTCGGACCAAGGTCGTTCGGAGAGACCGATAGCCAAGGTCACTTCAAGTTGACGACGGACGATGGCAAGTCCGAAGGTGCAGCGATTGGTTTGAATAAAGTGACGCTCAAGGACCTGACTCTGATGGGCGACAAATTCATGGGCCGAGCCGCCGAACATGTAAATCTGTCCGAAGGCAAGAAACCGCGCATCTCTGGCAAACTTGCCCAAACGGAATCAACCACTTTAAGTGAGACCGTTGTTGCCGGAAAGAAAAACGAGTTTACTATCGAAGCTAAGAAGTAGCTCTGGAGGCGACGACCGAAAATTATGGGCTTGTCATCAACAAGCCATTCGGATCATTGAGAGGTGTAGCCGAGGCGCATCAACGGCGAATCATTCATCGCGATTTGAAACCGAAGAACATTTTGCTTGCGGAACAGAACATGAAAGATTTGGAAAGCTGGCAACCGCTGGCTGATGTTAAATTTACGGTTCTCCATGAAATTGAACAGTTAAAAGCCGAAGCGCGGCAGGTACTGGCGAATTAGTGAATAGTCGCCTTTCGCTCCGCAAAAGTAGCGGATTGCGGCGCTACTTTCGCGAAGCGAAAGGCGACTCTATAAACCGCGCCTACGAGGTTATTTCGGCTTAGGAGACTTTTCGACGAGTGCTAATGCCTGCTCAATCAATATCTCACCGGTTGACTCACCAAGCGATGTGCGGCTGACGTATTCGTAACGCGCAAAACTTGCAAAATCGACTTTGGTCAAAATGTACCCAAAAGCGTCGTTGGTTAGACCAAAAAGCATGTTGTGCTTGCCATGCATTTTCCGCTTCAGATAAAAACCGATGTTCGGTAGAGCTTCTCCGGGTATCGTCAGGATCTGAGCATTGCCGAGGTTGACGACGTTGATGCGTGTGGTGATCGTGTGATCGGGATTGTGAGGATACTTCAAGGGCGAGGCTTGAATGACACTCCATAAGACTTCGTTGTCGACTGGAAAAGTTACATCAGTTGATCCACAGTAAACGCTCGGATCGATTTGCGGTTCCGCGGAGCCAACGATTCGCAGGGCCTCATCGGCCATCGTGTTACCGATCCGACGGCATTCGTCCCAAGTTCGATCGTCGTGCCAATAACCGCGAAGCGAATCCTTTGGACGCTCAAGATTGCGATTGTCGGCTGTGACCATGCCGCCTTGAGCCCCGTTGACGAAAAGTGCCATGCCGCCAGCTGTGGACTCGATACGGTCACGCAACGGACCGATCAGATCAGGGCTGACAATGCCAACGCCTGAGCCCAGCACTTCCGGATGGATCGCATAGTTCACCAGCGTCGCGATGACTTTAGCGTCAGGCGATATGGCTTGAATGACGCTCATCCTGCGATCGTATAGATCCGGCGCATAATAGTTGTAAGCGATTTTCCCTTGCGCTTCACCCGTTGCAAGTTTCAACTGCGCGGGCTGTAAATTGCCTAACGCTTCTTTTAGGGCTTCAGCGGCGAGTCTGCAAACTAAATCCATGTAGTTGAGATCACCGGTGTGGCCGCCATTCCCATCAGGAAACGCGTAACAGTCCGGTGCACTGTGAGTGTGCGATGATCCAATAAGAATATTCGCAGCCGCGATCTGTGGCACTTGAGCTCGCACACGATCACACAGCACGGATGGGAAACCGAGCAGGTCTAAAGTTACAAAGGCTACGGTCGTCTCGCCACTGCGAAAGACAATCGCCCGCGATTCAAGTTCGCCGCGCTTTTCACGAGCTGGCGCCGTTGGCCCCATACCACCTGAGACAGGAAGCAACGGGTTAGGCGTAATGACTCTGCGCCCTACACCGACTTGCAACGGTTGGCAGTAAGCAACGTTCACTGTCAGAGTTAATACAATCAGACCGAACCATCTTGCGCATGAGGTGTGCATCAATGTTACTTTCAACTTGGAATCGCCACGAACTGATTTTTTTATAGCGATGAGTTGTTTAACCGGTAGCCAGCGTCGACGCAAGCACCGGCCACCTGTGCTTACCTTGATTTGGTGTAGAACGGGAAAACGAGCCGAACGAGGCTCAACCGATGGTAGCCTGTGACCATTTGTCGACCATTTGTCGCGAGCGTTCGTTGAAGTCGACTTAAGACTGGACGGACGGGACAAATGGTCCCATCCTACGCCCTCAAAATCGAATTGTGACGAAACGCTAGAACACAAAGACGGCGGCTATATCAATGCCGTGCCAATGTTGCGAATTGTACTTCACTGAAGAGGGACCCGAAGGATAAATGGCAATGGCTTCGTTTTGGTCAATGCCCAGTGCCAAGGCGCTGGCGAACAAACTGCGGTAACCGACTCTAAACGAAAGTGGCCCAGCGACGCGAATGTTAGCCCCGGTTCCCGCATCGACCAAGGTCGTGTAAGTCGAATCGGAATAGTTTTTGAAACCGTTTGCGGCCGTGGCGGTGCCTTCAACATCATTGTTCATTGCGGCAACTTTGCCAAAGCCGTAAAGGCTCACACGGCGGCCCTGCCACAAATCGCCTTCTAAACCCAATTGACCACCAAACAAGCTGTTGTTGGTGAGCGAGTAAAAACCGGTTCGGGTTGTATCGGTACTATTAAATACATCGTAAGTGTCTTCGAGTTTGAAATATCGCAGTCCAACGATTGGGCGGAATTGGTTCCTAGATCCAAACAGCAAATTCGCTTCGCCCGAGTACAGATTCGTGGAATACGTGAAGTCGAATGAAGGAGGCGGATTCAATGGATAGGCTTTGAAGAAGACTGAGTAGACTTGCGTTGAATTGACTCGGGCATCACCATCTAAACTGTTGATACCGAAATAACCAAGTTGCAAGTCAGTGCCACCAAACCATGGCTTTACGTCGCGAAAGCCAACCATCGCTTTAGTCCCAAACTGCATCGATCCTTGCAGTTTGTCAGCGTTCAAGATTTCATCGCCAAGAGCGTCCACGGCGATCACTTGGCTGTCTGGAACTTCACGAACCAACCCAATCGTGCCAATGTCGACATACATGCGATCAACATACACCGCTTGCCCTTGATAGCCTTGCCAATAGTTCACTTGACCGGATGAAACCAAAGCTGGATTTGCCAGCGGCACCTGCCCGCGCCCAAAATTACCAACAAGGCTCAGCAAAACAAAAATGGTCCAAGCACGGTGAATGAGCATGTTAAATCCTTAGGGCAAAGGTTTGGCAGGCGGATCTGCCAGCCTTCGACTCTTTCGGCAAACAAAAGGGGGATTTTCCAGATTGCGATAATCTACTGGAACGTTTTGCCTAACCGCTTTTGTTGAAACTTGAAAAGCTAAAGATTATGCCCTCGCGGCCGCCGGAGCAATCATATTGAGCTTTCTGTTGTCAAAATGACTTCACGCGTTTTATCGCATTTTCAAGAGTTTCCAGATTTGGTGAAGATTTTCTAATGGCGCGGTATTTGCGTTTGCTAAAGATCGTTGCCAAGGTGCGTAACTCAAGGGGAGCTTTCGCAGGCACAAGAATTTACGTTCAGGGAGTTTGATTGTGATCCGTTTTACACTTCTCAGCTTAGTTGCCGCCGCTTCATTGATTGTGAGCTCCTCAACTTCGCAAGCTCAGATCTATGTGCCCCATACGACAACGCACATGGACTTGGTTCCGCATCGTGGCCACTACGACGCTGTACCGCATACTACGACCCATTATGATGCTGTTACGGTACCATCGTACGGTTCGAATTATAGAGGCGGTTTTGGTCTCGGACTTGGCTACAACACAGGCTTCGGTTCGAGCTACCAATACAACACTGGTCATAGCAGTTACTATGCGCCCCAATTTGGAACACCGTATGGCGCTCAGTACCGTTCGTACTACGGTGGTGGTTACACGGTACAACGCCCGGTGTATCCTCATCATCCGCACAGCAACACTCACTTGGACGTTGTTCCCCATCGCGGCCACTATCACGTTGTGCCTCACACAACGAGATTCTAGTTCTTGGTTCTTGGTGCTTGGTGCTTGGTGTCGTCTTTGCATTTCGGGTTGCGCGGGGAAGTTAGTACCGTTGAGAGCCGCTCATGCTGCTAACTATAAGACGTTCCCGCCGCTGCGGCGACGGGGTCAGCTTGCAGTTGGCATAAAGAGCGGGTCTTGACGGTACTAAACGTGTCGAGCGGTTCTTGACGGTACTAACCGTGTCGCGGTTGTCAATCATAGCGAGCTCAGCTTACTTCTGGGACTCGTTATTACCAGATGGATGCTTAGTAGCACGGGCTCTAAGCCGACCCCTTCGCCGCTGGCTTCGGGTCAAACGAATACGCGCTCGTTTGACCCATAACCAGCGGCGACGGGGTTAAATCCTTTCAGTCCGGAAACAAGATTGTGCCGGAAAACAAGATCCGTCTGACGACCTGTTCTTATGCCAACTGCCAACTGCCAACTGCCAACTGCAATCTGCAATCTGCAATCTGCAATCTGCAATCTGCAATCGCTCAATCGCTGATCAAATCGGGCGTTAGATGGGCTACCGAATTCCACTCTGCAAGCCGCCATTGATGGCCGACTCGCTCGAGGTGGGTAATCGACGTGTTGTAAATCGGTTGGAAGTGCTCTTCCCAACGATCAGTGCCAAGCAGAGCGATCAACAAAATGCGTTTGAAGTCTGCATGAATGACCAACGCCGCTAGCTCGCCGGGAAACTCGTGCAACCAAAGATTCGTCAAGCGATGGGCAACACGTTCCGCTCGACGAATGGCTTCATGCTCGGCTTCGTATTCACGGCCATGGTTCCAACCATGCGTTCCAATCGTGTCGCATATAGTCCAGCCCGGAAAACCCGACTGCAGTTCCGCGCGATTCATTCCTGGAGCACCACGCAATTGGCCATGTTCATGCCCGCTGTAACACCCACCCTGCTCGTAGATATCAGACTGCACCGTCACGGGCAAGTTGAGCGTCTCGCTACACGGTCGAACTGTTTCGAGCGACCGACGAAAGGGGCTGCAATACAACTGCGACACAGGATAGCGCTTGATCCCTTCGGCTAGACATTGAGCTTGCCGATGACCTAGGTCGGTTAAGCCAGGATCAGGGACGCGTTGCGACTCCGGTAAAGCATTATTTGCGGACTGAGCATGTCGGATGAGTAAAATAGATGTGTTCATGGACCCGATTTTATCAAATCACTGCGACTTGAGAATCCAAGCAAATTCCGTGGCCGACCCTGCCAGCGTTTCCATTCTATTCAGCGTTGCTTAGCGAAGGCCGACGGGCGGGTTTCGGGACGACACGGATTAGTGGGACCGTTGTAGGTCCGCCATGAAACGTTCGGCCACTTTCAAGGTAGTGATCAAAGACAAACACCCCATGTTTCGCGTTGCCTGCGCCGAGGCACCGAAGTATCGCTGGATGCTGGCACTCTGGACACTGAACTCGCAAGCCGTAGCTGTCGAGAATTTGATGAACGGATTTGGCAAACTGTTGATTCTCGTCGAGCGAACCAAATGACCAGCCATGAAACTGTTGCAAGCGGGATTCGATGTTGAAGCGAATCTGTTGCTGCAATGATTCTGATTCAGTAACGATCTGTTCAAGTTGCAGAGTGGCCTCCGCGAGTGTTGCGGCGGGCATCGACATTCTTTTTCGTAAACCGCCGTAAACACGATCCGCTACCAACTGTATGCCACGAAGATAGAGTTTTCGTTGGGGTTGAGTCAGTGTGGCTGGTGACTCGTGGAGCACCAGCTCTAGCAGCGCAATCGGTTCGCCTAAATGCAAGACTGGGCCGAACAGCAATTGGTGGCTCGTCGGATTGTTACCTGCGTTTTCGCTCGAGGGGCGGCGACCTGCTGGCGTCGGCTCGGCCAGCATGGCCTGCTTTTGTCCCCATGCGAGCTGCACCAGTCGCTCGTGTTTTTTCTGCTCGGCTGAAGTGTTCAGTAGATCATCCATGTGATATCGAACACCAAAGATGGCTCCTGGCGCTCCCTGAGCCCGCAACCACGCTACGGCAGCTTTAGCCGAGAAAAGCTCGCACATCGATGGCAGTAACTGCTCGAGAAACGACTGTAGCGGCAAATCGCCGTCAATCAATTTCGATAGCTTCTTAACCTGCACAACCGACGGACCGCGCTGTTCATGCGGTAAATCAAGTAGAGCTTGGTGAAGTGCTTGATGATCCGTTTCAACAGTCATTGTGAACTCTTCATCGGCGAACGACCTGCAAGCGGGTGGCTACGGACTAGCAGATTGGTTGGACGCGGATACGAAACATTAGTTCCAACCGAACTCGACTATTGCATTCGCGTCCGGCTTATGTTTATACTCTACGTAATAACAGGGTAACTTGTCGAGTCCACCCGTGAGATTCTGGAAATGTCATTTTTATAAGCATTACTTGATAATCTTGGGAACTTTGAAGTTTTGGCGGTCTTCCAAACGGGACGGGCTGGAACGGTTGGGCCGCCAGGAACTGTTACGCGATTGGTATAACCGGCACGGTCGCTGCGAGACTGCAATAGAAGGTAGGGATTTCGGGAAACTAAGGCTTGATCGTTTAGGTCGCTGGTTTACCGTTATGGAATTGAAAGCTTTTTGTCGGTTGGTTCGGACACGCTTTTCGGGTTAGAAGGTCATCATGTCGCCCTCACAAGAAACCGTCGAACAAACTAAACAACAGATCCGCAATCTGATCAATGAGATCGCCGAACTGTCGCGGACTGACCATACTGCCGAAGAGTATTTTCCTGCCATTCTAAAACGGATTGTTGATGCGCTGGCTGCGGTTGGTGGAGCAATTTGGTTGCTCGATCCGGAAGGTCAGTTGCGGTTAAGCTACCAGATCAAAGTCAATCAAGACTTGCTGGAAACGGGCAACGAGGACGCTCTGCGGCATGCTAAGTTATTGTCGCGTCTTTATGCTCGTGGAAACTCTGAGCTTATTCCGCCTCATTCCATGCTGGGTGAAGATCAAAGCGAAGGCAATCCAACGCAGTTTTTGCTGGTGGTCTCGCCGCTTTCAAATGGCAAAAAGAACACCGGCTTGATCGAGATTTTTCAGCGCCCAGATTCAGCACCCAACATCCAAAAAGGTTACCTACGCTTCCTTGAGCAGATGGCCGGCTTGATCGGCGATTGGCTGAAGGGAGCGACGCTGCGTCAAGTCTCTGACCGTCAAGAGATGTGGCAGCAAGCGGATCACTTCGCTCGCTTGGTCCACGACAATCTCGATCTTCGCGACACTGCATTCACAATCGCTAATGAAGGCCGACAACTAATCGGCTGCGATCGCGTGAGCGTTGCAATCAAGAAGGGTGGCCGCTGTAAAGTACAAGCCATCTCGGGTCAAGACTCGATCGAAAGTCGGTCGAACATCGTTCTAGCGCTCAATAATCTGGCAAGCCGTGTGGTGTCGGCCGGTGAATCACTGTGGTACGACGGATCTGTTGAAGATCTTCCTCCACAGTTGGAAGAAGCTATTGAAGACTACGTCGATTTATCCCACGGTAGAACCATTGCCGTTTTGCCAATTCGCCGACCTGAAAGAGTCATCGAAGGGGATGTGCATTCGAAGGAGACCGTACAACGCGAAGACTTGTCGGCTCGTGAAATCATCGGGGCACTGATCGTCGAACAGATTGAAAGCCAAGTACCGAACGACGTCATGCGTTCACGCGTCGACTTGGTTTACGAACACACAGCTCGCGCTCTCAATAACTCGATGAGCCACAGTGATCTGTTCATGATGCCGGTTCTGCGAGCGATCTCCCGCGCCACTTGGCTTTTCCGGGGCTCGGCGTTTCCCAAGACAATGACAGTGCTCGCCCTCGTCGCAGCAGTGCTTTTAGCCATGCTACTGATTCAAATCAACATGGACCTCGAAGCCAACGGCTCTCTACAGCCGGTTATACAACATCAAGTTTTTGCTCACGTTGACGGCGAAGTCAAAGATGTTCTCGTCGACCACGGCGAAACAGTAAAAGCCGGCCAGTTGCTTTTAACGCTTCAAAACCGTGACTTGGAAATTGAAATCACCAGCCTTAAAGGCCAACGCGACGAAACGATCGAATCGATCAATACGCTGGAGTATCAAACACGAATTCCCGCTTCGACAACGGAGCAGAAACTTGAGCGTATGCGTGCTTCAGGTCAATTGAGCGAAGCCCGTAAGCGAATGGAGACTTTAAAAGCTCAAATAGCTCTTCAAGAACTCAATCAACAGCGTTTGAATGTGGTCAGTCCGATTGACGGCATTGTCATGACATGGGATTTGAAGAAAAACTTGCGAGCTCGACCAGTCATGAAAGGCAACGTCCTTATAACAATTGCCGACCCTCATGGCGACTTCGAAGTTGAATTGCTCATGCCGGAAAAGAGGATGAAGTACCTCGACGCGGCTATGAGTGAGTCGAAAACGGGCAGCTTAGACGTCGAATACAAAATGAAGACCGATCCGTCGAAAACACATAAAGGCGTTCTGACCCGAGACGCGATTCACGGTCGTGCAGAACTCGATCAAACCGAAGGTGCGATTGTAAAATTGCATGTCAAACCAGAATCTATGGCAGGCATTACCCCGCGTCCAGGTGCTCAATTGGTTGCCGACGTAACAGCGGGACGAGCTAATGCTGCATTCGTTTGGTTCCATGAAGTGATCGAATGGATTCAAGTCAACGTACTATTCTAAAAGCCTTCACTGTCATTCAGAACGACTTTTCTCAGCCATCTTTGGCGACTTGATAAGGTAGAATCTAATGAAGACTTACTCGCACAAATTAGCTCTTGCGGCAATGTTTCTGAGTGCAGCATGCGCCGACAGCATACTCGCCCAAGCTCCACCACCTCGATCTTCCCAAACCCAGCTTGGCGGCGGCACATTACCACTTGGCACTGGCACGCTCGCTCGTTCGAATGTCATTCGCGATGAATCAGCGACGATCCAGTGCGTGCATGATTATCCAATCTCCGCACAAACGGATGGTCTTATCAGCGAAATGCTCACTGACGAAGGTTTGAGCGTCAAAAAAGGAGACACGCTGTTCTTGATCGACGAGCGGGTCGCGAAAGTTGAAGTCAGCGTAGCGTTGAAGGAATGGGAAGCTGCAAAAAGCCAGGCCGCTGAAACGGCGAACGTAGAATTTGCTGAGAAGTCTTCCGAACTTGCCGACGCTGAGTTCAAAGCTGAGTCGGAAATGTACACGAAAGGTGCAGCCAGTAAATCGCAAACCGAACGCAAAAAACTAGAGGCCGAGAAGGCTCGATTTGGTATCCGCGTTTCCAAAGTCGAACATCAAAAGGAAGTGAAAGCAGCTGAAGTTGCCGCGGAGAAACATAAAGCGGCCGAAGTGCGTCTGGATACACACCGCGTTGTTGCTTTCCATGATGGTGTGATCGTCCGTCGACTTCGCGATGAAGGTGAATGGAGTCGTGCTGGTGAGCCCGTGTTGCAGTTCATGGGCATGAAGGAAATGAAAGTCCAAGCCCTTGTGCCGATCCGAGGTATCTCAGTGACTAGTCTTCAAGGCGCACCGATGAAAATCGAAGTGCCGGTGAATGTTGGAGAAATGATCACGTTTGAAGCGAAGATTGACTACGTTAGCCCCGAAATCGAACAAGGCAAAGTGAGAGTTTCCGCTCGAGTTGAAAATCAAGCCATCGGCGGCGTCTGGATTCTTCGTAAGGGTATGCAAGCCACAGTTGAAATCACACCGCAGTAAGAATCTGCCTAGTAGCTAGGTTTGTAAAAGCCCGGCGTCTTGGTAGCTGGGTTTGTGAAAACCCGGCCGCATTAAAAGTTAACTATCAATCAACCGGATTCTCGCGAGTCCAGCTACATAACACCCCGCGATTCTCACGAATCCAAAACAAGGCAACCAAAAGCAATGACAACGATGGCTGACAGTTTGGTCAACAGCGCGATGCGACCGCTCAAGTTGCGTCGTCGACCTGACTTGATCACTAAAAAGCATCGTTACAACGGGCGCGTTTACCTGGTCGTCAAAGAGCCGGTGGGATTAAATTACTTTCGCTTCCACGAAGAAGAGTACGCAATCCTCGAAATGCTCGACGGCAAAACGAGCTTGCAGCAAATCAAAGAACGCTTCCAAGCTGAATTTGCACCACAGCGAATCACGCTGCAAGATCTTCAACAGTTCGTCGGAATGTTGCATCGCAGCGGCTTGGTCATCTCAGACGCAACCGGTCAAGGTAGACAACTTCGCCGTCGCGGCGACGGCAAGAAGAAGCGCGAGCTGATGGGCAAACTTGCCAACGTTTTTGCTCTACGTTTTCGCGGCATCGATCCAGAAAAAATTCTTAACTTTCTGAACCCGTTCACTTGGTGGCTGTTCACGCCAACTGCGATCTTCTTTGTCGCCATGTTTGGCCTCAGTGCACTGATGTTAGTCGGTATCAACTTCCAAGAGTTCCGCACAAAGCTGCCAACTTTTGAACAGTTTTTTGCGGCTGACAACTGGATTTTCCTCGGCGCGACGATGGCCAGCGTCAAGATCCTGCACGAATTTGGGCACGGATTGAGTTGTAAACGCTATGGCGGCGAGTGTCACGAAATGGGCTTGATGTTCCTCGTCTTCACGCCGTGCCTGTATTGCAACGTATCTGATTCGTGGATGTTGCCAAACAAATGGCATCGCGTCTTCATCGGCGCGGCGGGAATGTACGTTGAATTGATCCTGGCTTCGATTGCGACTTGGTTGTGGTGGTTCAGTGAGCCGGGGATGTTCAATTTCCTCTGCTTATCGGTGATGTTTATCTGTTCGGTCAGTACGGTGATGTTTAACGGCAATCCGTTGTTGCGATTTGACGGCTACTACATCGTCATGGATATCCTTGAAATTCCAAACCTGCGTCAGAAGAGCACAGAGATTCTCAAGCGTTGGTTTCAGCAGTACTGTTTGGGTTTGGAACTACAAGAGAACCCGTTCCTGCCGCATCGCAACAAGTGGGCATTTGCTTTGTACACGATCGCGGCGGTTACGTATCGCTGGGTGGTGGTGTTCTCGATTACTTTGTTTTTGATCAACGTCCTCGAACCTTATGGATTGCAATCGATCGGACGCACCATCGCTTACGCAGGTTTGGTAGGGATGGTTGTACAACCGATTTGGGCTTCGATTAAGTTTCTCCGCACACCAGGTAGGGCCAGCAAGATGAAAAGAAAAAATGTGCTCACCAGCTTATCGGTTGTTGGTGTTGCAGCGGCACTCGTCGCATACCTTCCGCTCCCGTTTCACGTTGACTGCGCCGTCGAAGTCCAACCCCAGGGCGCTTCGCAAGTTTACGCGATGGTTCCTGGCCGCTTAGTCTCGTGGCGCAAGCACCCTGGTGAAGCAGTACATGCGGGCGATGTTGTCGCAGACTTGGACAGCCATGATCTGCGGTTGCAAGAAGCCAAGATACGCGGCGAGTACGAAATGGCGCTGATTCGATTGGAAACGGTGAAGCAGCAACAACACGAGGACCCACAAGCTCTCGGCCAACTCGAAATGGTCTACGAACTCGTCAAATCGAAAGCCCTCCTGCTTGCGAAAGCTCAAGAGCGGATCGATATGTTGACCGTGCGGTCTTCAGGTGACGGAATTATTCTGCCCGCACCAGCAAAGCCTGCACCGAAAACGAGTGAAAAAGAACAGTTGCCCACGTGGAGCGGCAATCCGTTTGACGCAAAGAACGACCAAGCCTTTTTTGCTGAATCGGATTTGTTATGTTTAGTGGGCGATCCTCAGCGGATGGAAGCGGTGTTGGTGGTCGATCAAGCTGACATTGATTTGATCAAGATTGGTGTTGAAGCCGATATGAAGATTGATTCGGCAAAGATGGAAACTTTTTCGGGCTTTGTACGTCAAATCTCGGAAATGGATATGAAGGAAACGCCTGAGAGTCTATCCAAGCAAGTCGGAGGGCAACTGGATACTGAAATGGATAGTACAGGTCGTTTGCGTCCGATGAGCACTTCGTATCAGGCTCGCGTTCCGCTGGACGATGTCAAAGTTCCACTGCGTGCTGGTTACCGTGGACAAGCGAAGATTTATGTTGGTTGGAAATCGTTGGGTTGGCGGCTGTATCGCTTCCTAGCAAAGACCTTTAGTTTTGAGATGTGATTTTTGGCACGGTAAGCTGGCATTGCGACAGACAACCGTTAGCCTTTACAATTCCTTTTTGTGTCCAAAAGTTGCGACACTGCTTTCGCTGATTTCAGCCCAGGAGATTTTTAGAATGGCAAAGACAGAAGAAAATACTGGAATCGATCCAGTAGCCGCCCCGGTTGGCGAAGTTCGTCAACAACAGCCTCAACAAATGCAAGTGCAAGTCAAAGACGATCAAGCCATTGCATGCTATGCGAATTTTTGTCGCGTAACAGGCTCGCCAGAAGAATTGATCGTTGACTTTGGACTGAACCCACAACCAGTTGGCGTTCCAAAGGATCCGATCAACGTTAACCAACGCGTGATCATGAACTTCTTTACTGCTAAGCGCCTTCTTGCTGCTCTGCAAATGTCCGTACAACGTCACGAAGCCGTCTTCGGCGTTCTCGAAACTGACATTCAAAAGCGTCTTCGCGTTCAACAGAACACTTAGTAGCTGCTTTGCATTTCAACTCTGGCTCGCTTCGCCCAAGCCATCGGGCGAAGGGAGCAGATTGAATTGGAACCTGTCACTTATGCCAGCTTAGCTTCGGTTTAGTGGATGGCTTCTCCGGATGCGACCTGCGACGTTCGTCGACGATGGTTGTGAGCCGACGATGGTTGTGAACCGACGATGGTTGTGAGCCGACGGCGCTAGCCGCGGGTGAACGAAGCGGATGACTTAAACCGTTAAAGGCCTACGCACTGCCCGGCAATATACATCAAGAGAATTGGAACTTGATCAACTACCAGTCATGAACGACAGCTACTCCGTTCACCCGCGGCTAGCGCCCAATGGCTCACTGTTTCGGCAGTCACAGCCTGACGTCATTTTGGCTAAACCCGGTGTTAAATTGTGTTGAAGCACTAGCCATTTCCAATCAACTATGGCTGATGACCGAACGGAGCTGCCCGTCGGCTTGGGCAAGTAGTTCAACAGCGGATACGTAGTCGACTTGTCGATGGTGCATGACGACTGCGGTCTTGACCTCGCCCTTGGCTTTGTCAAGCAACGCTGCAGCGGCGGGTTGAGTCAACCCAGTAAGCGTCATGACTAGCCGCTCGCTTCGAAGCACCAACTTGGAATTGGTGGCCCGAAGATCGACCATCAAGTTTCCAAAGGTCTTACCGAGTCTCACCATCGTCGCGGTCGTCAGGGTATTTAACACCAGCTTCGTGGCGGTTCCCGACTTCATTCGCGTCGAACCGCTGATTACTTCTGGCCCGACGACAGTTGTAATCAAGATGTCGCACTCAGAGACCATTTCGCTCGACGCGTTGCAAGTATGCCCAAGTGTGGCACAACCCAGTTCGCGAGCATAACGCAAACCTCCGATCACGTAAGGCGTGCGTCCGCTGCTGGCGATCCCCATCACGCAATCCAAGCTGCTGAGCTTGATAGCCCGAAGATCTTCGGCGGCCTGAGTCAAGCTGTCCTCAGCTCCCTCGACGGCGGTTCGAAGCGCCACGTCGCCGCCAGCGATCAAGCCGATCACAAGACTGGGTGGCGTTCGATATGTCGGCGGACATTCGCTTGCGTCTAAAACACCCAATCGCCCCGATGTTCCGGCACCGATATAGATTAAGCGTCCTCCGCCTCGAATTCGCTCAACGACACACTCGATCGCAGCCGCCAAAGACTCAGCCGCGCCCAGCACCGCGCCGGCTACCAATTGATCTTCGCTGTTGATCAACTTTACCAACTGCAATGCATCAAGCGTATCGAGGTCGGCAGAATTTGGATTAGTAGCTTCAGTGGTCAATTTTAAAATGGACTGTGGATCGGTCATTCGCTCTTACGGATATGGGAGGAAAAAGTAATAAAGCATGCAATTTTAGCAGAGCTTTGGGTGTGCAGTATCTGGATCTAACTGCCCCTCACCCCTCGATCCCCTCTCCCCGAGTACGGGGTGAGGGGAAGCCGTTGCTCTCCGCTCTCCTCGCGCGTTGGGCTAGAAGAAGCCGTCGCTTCCCCCTCTCCCCGTATTCGGGGAGAGGGGGCTAGGGGGTGAGGGGTGATCGACGTATTGCAATTAAATCAACTCAAACGTCAACTAAAAAACAACTTCTCGGCGGTTTCTCGCAGTATGGATTGCTTTTCGGCAGCGGTCAGAAAGTCGAGTCGATCGCGAACGAGCGTAAGCGACGGCTCGTAAGCGTGATTGCCTTGCACTTGATAGGGACAATCGCTGGCCCACATCAATCGCTCCGCACCAAATGCATCGCGGACTTGACGAATCATCGGACCAAGATCGTCGTAAGGCGCAGCTTTCTTTCCTAACGCATAAAAGGCCGAGGTCTTTACATGAACCGTGGGAAATCGAGCCAAGCGGCAAAGCGCGGCCAACGGCTCCGATTCAATCGTGCCACTAACGCCGATTCGAGCAAAGTGATCGAGGACTACTTTCGTCGAAGGAAACTTTTGGCACAGCTTATCGATCGCCCCGATATCTGCCGGATTGATAAGATTGCAAATAGCAATGTTCTCTTCAGCGGCAATCTTCCACAAGTTCTCGAGTTCTGTACCGCCCTTCACAATACTGTCGGAATAAACGCGAACACCGCGAACGCCTGCCTTTCTAAGCAGTCGTACTTTATCGGCAACATCACTAGCATGGTGGTCGACGATCCCTACACCCGAAAACACTCCTGGATGAGCAGCCATCATGTCCAACATGTAGCTGTTGTCGAATTGATAAAAACTCATCTGAATCAAAACGATCCGTTTAATGCCCACCGGCTTGCAGTGCGCAAACAGTTCTTCAGGCGTGAAGCTGGGCGGTTGCATGTCGCTAACTTTGTACTTCGCCGAAAGCGGATACTTCTTTGTATCAGGTGTCCAAACGTGTACATGAGCGTCGATCCAGTTGTCTTCAAACGAAGCTGCATAACCAGTACCGGACAACCCTGCGGCGAGTGCCGCTGTGCCCATCGCTGAAAACTCTCGCCGCGTGAATCGCTGCAAAGTTTGACTTGCTTTTTCAATCGACATAGTAGTTCTCTCGGCGAAGGATAACGTTTAAATTCGATAGAACATTGACGCTTCAGGTGCGCGATAAGCGACAGCCATCTCCGGTGTCTCGATCAACTTTCCGGCGGCCAGCGATTGCACGCCAGCGATCACCATTCCCGAAGTTAAAAGAGTTCTTTCAAGTGGATAGGTTGTCGTACCAGTGATGATCATGTCTTCAACGTGACGAATCAACGGCGTAAAGAAGTCGGCAGTGGTCGCGCTGCTGCCCGGCATCGGCAAGTACATTTGGCAACCGATGATTTCGCCGTTGTCTGCACGCATCCCCGCATAGTTGAAATCGCGTATGGCCGTTAAAAATGCACCGGTGCGGAATCCATCCCGGTGCTCAATTAAAAAACCGATCGTATCTGGCAGTGCTTTCTTAGCCCATTCGTAAGTCACCGGTGCAGTTGGGTAGCCGTTATCGACGGGTAAGTTATGACTGCGGCAAAGCGCAGAAACGAACAGTTCGCGCGTTGTGGCTCGTTCGGGAGCATCGAGCAACGCCCATAGTTTTTCACCCTTCGCCGCTTGCATACTGCGAATGCCTACTTCGCCTCCCAGGCGGCGTTCCGAAACACACTGGGCCGTTTCATACGCATGGAAATCGTAGCTATCCACACCGCCATACGCAACACAAACACTCTCCTTGAGCGGCGTGTTCAACGGCATTTCGTACCCTGGCAATCGCCATGTAACCGGCAACGATGAGCCCGCATAAAAGGGAAATTTTAGTCTTTTTGCATCAGCGACCATCTCGGTACACTGTCTCCAGTCGGTTGACAAGTGCTTGTCATTAAAGACCGGCACGGCCCGTCCACTGGCTTCAAAGACTTTGACAATCTTTTTGAACCATTCATATCGCGGGTAGAGCGTCTGGCCCAAATCATTTTTGGGATACTGGCCATGTTCACCGATGATGATCACGCCATCGACGGCTAGTTTTGAACCGCCCAACGTTAAGGCTTCTTCAACGCTCGGGAACTGCTTTAGACCGTAACGCTCGATACGTTGCTTACCAATGTCCTGCTCGTTGAACTGGTCAATGAACACGGAAGACAGCTCAAGTCGCGGCGCATGCCACTTGCCGCCCATCGCATAGCCCATCGCGAAACGATCGAGGAAATGCTGCGAGTGAGAATGCTTGAATACATCGGTGCCTAAAAATGCGATCTTCTTGCGCGGCTCGGCGGCCCGCGCGACTGCACTCAGATCAGGCAGGCACAGTCCCGTCAAGCAAAGCGAACCGGCGGCTAGTGATTTTGCGAATCCGCGACGATCAAGCATATTAACCCTCCCAAGAAGTTCCATCCCAGCGAAGCATACGTTGTAGCAAACTTTGAACGTCGCTGCTGAACGCAGTGAAAAGTGCTTCGCCTTTTTCTGCCGATGCCAAGTGTGGCCAACCAATATGCCCCGGTACGGTCCGATCCTTCGTAATCCATCCGCGCGTCGCAGGGGCGAACGGATTACCGGGTTCAACGACGGCAGCATTCTTGTAATCGCCCACCAATTGCGGAGCGATCCTCAAGATCATGGACGTTTCCCACTCGCAAGCGTGGCCCATCTCGCGCTGTTGAATGTCAGGTGCCGACTTCCATGGCTCAGTCCCCAACGACCAGTAAGTTGTAAAAAGCAGCAGCAGGTCCTTTCGCTCGCGATAATTCTGCCGAACTTCAAAGATAGCTTGCTTGCCTGGTACATCGTTTCCGCCATGACCATTCAAGAACAACAGCCGCTTAAATCCGTGCGTGATCAAATTATCCAGCAGTCCGACGAGCAGATCCAAATAGACCCGTGGCGATGCAGACAGCGTTCCTGCAAAGTCCATATGGTGATGCGAATTGCCAAGCCACATCAGCGGCGCGACCAGGACTTCTTTGCTCATCGATTGTTCTACCCGCCGGACGATTTCACCGCATAGCATGCTATCGGTATAGACCGGCAAGTGATGGCCATGCTGTTCGACAGCCGCGATCGGGATCACTATCGGGGTATCTTTTGAAAGGCCGCCGATAGCTGGCCAGGTCATTTCTTGTAACAACATCTTTTGATCCAGTGAGTCGTTCTTTGTAATAAAGTTGAACAAGATACCAAAAAACTTTGCGGGATCGTAGCTTGGGAACATTTGTCCCGAGCGGGTTTGATCGGACGGGACTAGAGTCCCTTCCTACGTCGGCCTCGATTTGCCGCCGGCATAGAGAATCCAGCTCCACCCGGCATAAAACAAGATCCCAACTCCAAACGTAATCAGCATCGCGTAAAATGCTTTTGGCTGCGTTTCAAACGACGCGGCTAAAATTGCGATTGTAATGAACACGTAGATACTCAATGCTAAATTCTCCCACCACTGAAGCGGCTTGGCGTCGGGCAATCGCTTTCTCATCCACCATAACGACAGTACAGCCAGTGCGCCGCAAGCGGAAAGCGTAAGACCGAGAAACGTCATCAACTGCAATAGTCCCGCAGCAAAGACTGCCACAATACTCAGCGCGGCTTGAAAAACAGTTGCCAATCGAGGTGTCGGACTCTCGGAATTGAATAGCTTGGGCATGACACCGTCTTCAGCCATCTTGCGGTAGACGCTTGGACCAGCCAGCAGCATCGCAAAAACGCTGGTCAACATCGCTAGCGTAATCGTAAAACGAATGAGGCTTTCAAACGGCGCGCCGCCGATGACTCGACCAACAATCGCCGCAACCTCTTGCTGACCCGCGATTAGTCCTGGAGCTGGCGCGTAAACAAACACAGCGTTGAGCAATAAGTAGATTAACGTAACTACCAATGTCGCCAGCAGCATCGCCCGCGGTACGCTTGTGGCCGCATCCTTGGCTTGGCCCGCCACATAGACTGCCGCATTGAAACCCGTGTAGCTAAGTGCGACCCACGACATTGAACCGAGTAAAACTGTCCAAGCTGATAAGCTTTCCGGCAACCAGGCAGGATCGCGCTCCGGCAGCACATCTCCTTGCCAACCGTTCGAACTCGTTACTACGAACGCGAACAAAATGATCACTGCCAAAAGCAATAGTTTGATAGCTACAATTGCGTTCTGTATCCGAGCCCCAATGTTGACGCCGAGCAGATATGCCAAGGTCGCGACGACGATCACGCCGGCCGCAATCAACTGCTCAGCCATCGGATCTTGTTGGCCCGCGCCGTAAATAGCGGCTCCCTTGGCAGCCAACGCAATAGGTGCCGTGAAACCCGCAATCAACGAAATCCAACCTGCTAAAAATCCGATCGATGGATGACAAAATCGGCTGAGAAACAGATACTCACCACCTGACATCGGCAATCTGGACACGAGTGCTCCATAAGCAATTGCACCGCAAATGGCCCAAACGCCACACAACCACCAAGCCAGCATAACTCGAGCGGGATTGCCTAACGCGGCCAACGAATATCCACTGGACGTAAAAACGCCAGCTCCGATCATATTAGCGACGACCAACGCGGCTAGCGTCCAAATTCCGAGCTGCGGAGCGCTGGTGGGTGTGATGCTCAAAGAAAGCCCTCAAAGTTCTCAAAATAGGCGTTGTTTAAGGCAGATCATAGAACACGCAGTTTGTAGAACACTGGTTCCAACATCAACCTCGATGAACAAAGCGCTATTCTACTTGCCAACCAATGGGCCCGCACCCATGATCGACGGAGAACTTTGGTCCGCAAACTTTTGAAAGTTCTTATGAAATAGCTGGGCGAGTTTATAAGCGGTGGAATCATAGGCGGCCGGGTCGGACCAAGTTAACTTTGGCTGTAACATTTGACTTGGGACATCGCCACAAGCGGTCGGAACAGAGAAACCAAAATTCGGATCGGTGACATAAGCGGCGCTACTCAGTTCGCCCGAGTGAATGGCGTCGATGATATGACGTGTGTGAGTTAACGACATTCGACGTCCTACGCCATAGGCTCCACCGCTCCAGCCGGTATTCAGCAACCACACATTGGTATCACACTCTGCAATCTTGGCCGCCAACAACTCAGCGTACTTCGACGGATGCCAAACCATAAAGGCTGCGCCGAAACAAGTTGAAAAAGTTGCCGAAGGTTCGGTGACGCCCATCTCCGTGCCAGCTACTTTCGCCGTATAACCGCTGACGAAATGATACATAGCTTGTTCAGGAGTCAACTTGCTGACCGGTGGCAACACGCCAAAGGCATCGCAAGTCAAGAAGATAATGTTCTTGGGATGTCCGCCAACGCAAGGTATTTTAGCGCGCGGAATGAACTCGATCGGATAAGCGACACGCGTATTTTCGGTGATCGACGCGTCACCAAAATTGACTCGATGGGTATCTTCATCGTAAACAACATTCTCGAGCACCGAACCGAAACGTATCGCATTGTAAATCTCCGGTTCGCTTTCAGGTGTCAAGTTAATGACCTTGGCGTAACAGCCCCCTTCGATGTTGAAAACACCTTCATTGGACCAGCAATGTTCGTCGTCACCAATCAACTCGCGGTTCGGATCCGCCGACAAAGTCGTCTTGCCAGTACCTGACAAACCGAAAAATAGCGTCACGTCGCCATCGGACCCTTCGTTGGCCGAGCAATGCATCGACAGCACACCTTGCTTGGGCATGAGATAGTTCATGATGGTGAACACGCCCTTCTTCATTTCGCCCGCGTACTGCGTTCCCAAGATGACGAATTCACGCTGCTCGAAGCTAAGATCGATGCTCGTCGTACTGGTCATTTGATTGGTGTACGGGTTGGCTGGGAAATAGCCTGAGTTGTAGATCACGTAATCGGGCTCACCAAACTCCGCCAGTTCCTCAGCTGTAGGACGGATGAGCATATTTTGCATGAACAGAGCATGATACGCGCTCGAGCAGATCACGCGAATCTTTAGGCGATAACGTGGATCCCAACCCGCATATCCATCCGTCACAAAGATTTGAGGCCGAGTGTTCAAGTAATCACGAGCGCGTTGACGGTTGATCAGAAAGGAGCGTTCGGTCAAGCGAATATTGATGTCGCCCCACCAAATATCGCCTGCCGTTGTGGGCGATTCGACAATACGTTTGTCTTTGGGGCTGCGGCCAGTCTTATCACCGCTACGAGTCGCGAGTGCGCCGCTCGACGCGATTGCCGCATCATGGTTCAGAATTGCGTGCTCGTACAGTCGAGCTGGATTGAGGTTGCGGAGAACTTCTTTGACTTGAATGCCAAAATTGTTGAGATTAAAGCCGGTATCCATGAGACTTCCGTGGTAGCAAAGGTGCGAGCGAAAACGCTCTGTTACGCAACTAATACCTATACCGACCCGCCATCGGTAGTCGCCTCAGTCGCCAAGCGTAGCAGATTGCAACTGAGGCAATGCGTATTGTTGCAGATTGCGTTCACAGTGCCAGTCGTGCTTGATGATTTGCACTCATGGCAGACGCTGCTAGCGTTTGCCAATTTCAAACTCCGACACTGGCAGCGTCCGTAACGGGGATTCAAAATTCAGTGAGAGTTATCTTCTCACCAGACTGACTTGAGATCTTAATCCAATCGATTTGTATAGAGTCCGTCCCCGGAACTGGCTCGGGTAAGTAAATACGAACAATTCCCACGGGACCATCAGAAGGAATGTTCACAGTTGCCTCTTGCCACCCGTCCTCTTTTGTCGAGTACGCCGCACTGAGCGATTTAGCTTGTGCTCCACCAGGCAACCAATCCACATGCGACGAGCCTTTAGCGGCTTTAATGCGAAACGAAACCGTGGTGGGACCACCATGCTTCGCTGCTGAGAATCCAAGGAAGCTTGCCGGGGTCACGTCATCAAGATCAAGTTGGCCGTCTTCAACAGTAGCTGAACATGCTCGCGCCTTCCAGCCCTGCAAAGCCGTATCGCTATTGTTTGCAGTGGCAGCTTTGGGCTTTATCTTGTCGACAGGTCGCTTTCCTTCAAGCTCAGGTTGGTATTTAGCAGGATCGAATGCAGGGTTCTTTATTGGGGTAACGGCGCCAGTATCCTTTAAAAAGCCGTCGATGAGGTCATCGAGTTCTTTCACCAAGTCGGGTTTCTGTTTAGCAAGATTCCTGGTCTCTGAAAGATCATCGCGCAAGTTGAACAACAGGTAGCGATGCGCCCCATTGTCGCCTCCGTAAAAAACGCGGATCAATTTCCAATCGCCACGATGCACCGATACGCTTGGCGGTAACCACTCTGGCACCGGTGGACTATGTGGGAAGTACTGGAATATTGCACCTCTATTCAACGACTCACCTTTCAGGGCTGCGAAGACGCTCGTACCGTCGAAACGCTGATCCGTCGCACGTTTGATACCTAGTCCATCAAGCAATGTCGGAAAGTAGTCTTCGCTCTGGACTAAGGTTTCATTGCGTGAACCACCCGCGGTCACACCCGGCCAGCTAATGACGCACGGGACCCGAGTGCCTCCTTCGAACATCGAAGCTTTGCCGCCTCGCAGGGGACGATTGCTGGTAGGCACCTCGCCATCGACCTCGCTGTACATGTTGCCCCCATTGTCGGAAGTGAAGACGATGATCGTGTTATCAGCTAGATTCAAACGATCGAGGGCATCAAGCAATGTACCAACTGCATCATCCATACTTTCGATCATTGCCGCATACGTTGGGCAGCGTTGCTGGTCATTTGAGTCAACACGAGCACGGTGCTTTTCGATCAACGCCTTCTTGGCATCGAACGGCGCATGGACACTGAACATCCAATAGTTCATGAAGAACGGTTGATCCCCGTGTTGGTTTTTGTGCTTCTCCATCCATGCGACCGCCTCTTGTGCCATGCGATCTTCGATGTGTTGATTTGGAACGTTCGGGTCGTGATCGAAGTCTTTGAACTTCCAAGGCGCAACGTAACTCCCTGCCGGACCAGGACCGGGATGATGCGGTAGATCTGAGTCAAAACCCTGTTGCAATGGCGAGTACGGTTCCGAACCAAGATGCCACTTGCCAAAGTGCCCCGTTGCATAGCCTGCCTCCTTCAGCGTTTCTGCCAACGTTCGATAGTCGGTCTTCAAACGTGTGACCGGATCGGGTTGAACCGACTTCTGGGCCGCCGCAGCCGACTTTGGTACTGTGACTTGTAAGACAACTTGAGGTAAATGGCAATTAGGAGTCGTGATGCCTGTTCGCGCAGGACTAAGCCCCGTCAGCACCGCCGATCGAGTTGGTGAACACAACGGACTGGCGGAATACGCGCGTGTAAAAGTCATCCCGCGTTTGGAAAGCCGCTCAATGTTAGGTGTTTGATAATAAGTCGTCTTGCCATACAGTTGCGTGTCGCTCCAACCGAGATCGTCGGCAAGGATGAACAGAACGTTGGGCGGTGCAGCCGATGCATGATTGCACGTAAGGGCTAACGCAAGCGACAAGCCACATAACAAGATTGATTTCAAGTGTTAGTTCCTCAGCGATGGATTCGAAAACGCGAAAGTGGCCAAAATGTATGCGTAACGACACCAATGATATGCCTTTCTGGAACTGCAAAGGCGTTGTGCTGCACCGCTCCGCACACGGTTCGCTACTCGGCAACACACTGTGCCGCAATGTTTTCATAAGCTTTGCGAGCGGAATCGTAAGCTTCTTTTGCAGCTTGGATTTCTTCTTGGCGAAATTGCTTATTCTTCTGTCGCCAGCAAGTCTCGACAGCATCGCGACACCACTGGGCACTGCGTCGGTTCGCTCGAATCGGTTTTCCAGCGACCTGTACGAAGATCGGATTGGAATGCATCGACGGAAGGATCCGAACCGCAATCCAGGCTGAGTTCGGGAGATCGATGTCGAACTTCAAATCCTTTACTTCGCCATCGGCGTCGATCATCTGCTTGGCCGCAACTTCTCCGTTGACAATCAGTTCAACTGGAACTTGACGAGTGCCTGCAACGCGACTTCGTTCAAGGTGCCAGTAAGGCTTTTCATCTAGCCGTTTTTTGGCAATTGCCTTTCCTAAATCATTCGGCTCCGCAGGCAACATCGCGGCAAGTTTACAGTTTACCTTCGCCTTACCAGCGGACGGTAAATCCACTTGACTAACCGACGCACCCGATCCCGATCCGAGCTTAGTGCCATTGACCTCGAAACCGATCAAGTGGCTTAATCCGTCAGTTACATAGCTGCATCCATTCTTGATTCCTTGAGCCCACTCGGCGTAGTCCAAGTCCGCCACCGACTTGTTGGGAATGTTGACATAACTCCGGCCCAAACCGACTCTTTCGCCATAAATACAAGGAAAATCAGTCTCGCCACTGATCCTCGAACGATAGCCACAATTGAGCGTGTGATACCAGATATTCATTTCCCAGATCACCGGTGTATCGACGGCACTAATGAAATCGCAGGCGTCATGAGTGACCGCGACAATGAACTCATTCGCGCCGATGCCATCAAATGGAGGCATGGCATAATCGGGAAGTTTGTCCGCAGCTCGACCGCTGCGATCCTTCCCGCCACCCCAAGTATTCGGCAACGCCCCCCGCGATCCGTCGGGCATGTAATCCGGCAGGGCCAAGCCCCAGCCGCTGTGGCTGTATCCAACAACACCGCCCTGTTGCTTGCCCCACTTCAATACTGGCACAGTCCAAGTTGGCCATTGTTCGATCGATTTAGTACCTGGGTAGTCATCCTCGGTCAAATTGATCAAGCACAGATGGCCAGCATGCGAAGAGGGAAAACCACTGACTTCCACGTCATAGCGCATCAAGTTGCCGGGCTTGGAAAGGGCTGAAACCTTACCGTCAAAGAACTGCTTTTGAAAATACCAACAGGGCCCCCAACTAAGCACGCAACCGACATTCAGGTCTTCGCCGATCAAATGCCGCATCATATCCTCTGGCTTGACTCCTTCCGTCGGATTTTCGTAATGAGCACAGCCTGCCGCGTGTACGTGATGATCACCTGAGTACCAACCGAGCTTCGCCATATGAATCCAGCGTTTCAATTCAATCTTCAGCGGATCAGACGGCGTGTCGGCACGCAGATCTAAATCGAGGACTTGTTCGTGATATTCAGGACCACGATAAGCAATCACTCGATATCGCCCCGGAGCGAGCTCGAGCGTTTCACCGTCACCACGATAGACTTGTTCATGAAAAAAGAAATCCGGGGCCAAGCGCCGCGACGGATTGGGATAGACACGCCCCTGCATGTCGCGAATCAGCAGACTGCAAATCGTTGGCTTGCCATCATCATCGCGAATCGATAGCGGGACACTGATCGAAGGACGACATTGGAAAAGGATCGGGATCTCACTTCGAAAGCCGAGATCCTGCGTGCCTTGACCGACATGCATCGACAACGTGGCCTCGCGTTGTCCCGCATCGCGACTGTACAGTTGCAGCAACCGGTATTCGACGGCTAAACCTGACAACGTTGCGGCCATCGGTTGAGCAGTGACCATCGCGATATCGAGCCAACGCCGGTTACTGTCGGCGGGTGAGATAACAATTTTTGGATTCGCAGACGAACTGCTGCGCTTGACCATCGGTTCAGCTTGTGGGCTGAGACAATTGAGCGGAGCTGTAACGCCGGCTTCGTTGACAACTTTGACCAAGAAGTTCGTCCAGCCGCGCTGGTCCAGGGTTGGCTTGGCTGCACCCGCGGCAACCTTCACGCGACTCTCCGGATTGATGTTCACGGTGACTAGGCAGAGCGGATCGAGGAGGTTTTGAAGTTCGCGGACAACCTTGGGATCATCATCGCTGGCTGATAATTCTTCAAGCCGCTTGAGTGATTCAGTTCCCAGCGGACTTCCTGCCAACTGCAGTGCTTGAACGACACGCTTTACACTTGCTTCTAGCGGCTGTCGATCGACGGCAGCAATGACCTGCGACGCGACTTGCGCCGCGCCGATCGATTGACTTGCAAGAACCAGCGCGAGGGAGAGGAGATACTTTGAGAATATTTTTATCGTTGACATGACAAACCGCCGTTGAAACTAGTTGTACACATGCCGCCACAATTGCCACATTGTAACGGCTTGCGGGTGCACGAGCAGAGTTTTTTTGGCACTAAATTTGGTTTGACTTTTCGAATTTGTTATTTTTTGGACCCCACAAGTAGCAGGGTTTTCGTTTGACCCATAGCCAGCGGCGACGGGACGGCTTGCACTCCGCACAAAGAGCGGGGCTGCATGGTACTGTCTGTCTTCGCCCAACTCGCACCTTGTACGCATTCGTCGAATTTATCTGTTGCGAATAAGTCTGTAATTCGCCTCACAATTTTCGCAGTTGAATCAGTGAGCCGTTGGCGATAGTCACGGGTGAGCGAAGTGGTTAT
>JANODD010000211.1:0-8601 GCA_031412515.1 Planctomycetia bacterium
GCGAAAAGTCGGTAGCGGAATGCGTCAAGCATTTCGTGCATGCAACTTTGGCCCGCAATATCAACTCCCGAAAGCCTTGACGGCTTCCGCTACTGCGTTTGTTCACGACTTTCCGACAGCCCAGCTGGAAGCATACGCCACTTTAGTCAGCTTTATTCAAATCGTCCGTGTAAAACTTCAATGCAATAGGTTTCTTGCCTTCTATGTCCTGAGCTGCGACTAGTATCAGCCCCCGCTCGCCGCCAACTTCCATGTACTCAAGTCGGAATGGTACTAGGCCGCGTGGAACACGCACCCAGCGAGTTAACATTTGAAGGCCATGTCCAAAATCGTTGTCGATCGTCAACTGGTCATTCAGAAAGAGCTTGCTTCCATCATCGGACGCTAACCCGATTCGTACCAAACCCGCTTCCGGAAATTCTATGTAGCCAGAGTAGACAATCGAATAACTGCGCTTGCCTGTGACATCAACTAGACTCAAATCCACCCGTTCAATAATCCCTTGCTTGACCGGCGTGAGTTTCTCGTAGTCAGGGACGAAAGGGAACTGACCATCATAAAGCTGAAATTTTACACCAGCGACTTTTTCGGTAGACGAAACCGTCGACTCGATAGGGGCAGCTCGCAGTTCAAGCTGAGACTGCTTGGTTTTTTCGCCACTCGAATAAGTCACGCGGACTTTGTCGCCCGGTTTGTGATTCCAGAGAGCAACCAGCCACTCGTGACCTTGGCGAATGGGTTGATTGTCGACTCGCTTGACTAGATCACCGCATCGAATTCCAGCATCCCAAGCAGCCGATCCTTCCACCACGCTGAGCACTCGTCCATCATCAGCCAACATATCGAGTTGCAGACCAACTTCGAATCCACCAATCTCTTCAGAGGGAATCAGATATGGCATAAACATTCGAATACGATCGACAGGAATCGCCCAGTTCGTACCTTCCTCTTGAGCGCCTTTCAAGGCAACGAGGCCAATGAGAGATCCATCAAAGTTGACCACTGGTCCACCTGAGTTGCCTCGATTTGTGGTTGCATCAAACTGAATGAAGTCAGGGCGACCGCCAGTGCTGCGTTCACGTTTTTCCTGGAACACTTCCGTCTCGTTGCGCCAATAAGACTTGACCAGAATGCTGGGCCATGACGGTTCAATCGATGCGGAATTGATGATGCCTTGCGAGTACACGACACCTCGACCACCTGGATTACCGCCGACAATGATGGGCTCGCCGATTTGAAGATCATTACTGCGACCAAGCTTGATTGCGCCCTTCACTCGCGATGTATCGGCAACTTTGAGGATGGCCAAGTCTCGCTCCGGAACGCGTCCGACAATCTCATAGTCAGCTCGATGCAGACCGAATAGGGCGACGCCTGGACAGTTGGTAGTAACGTGATCGGCGGTGAGAATGAACCCCGACTCATGAATGACGGCCCCGGACCCAGCGCTATTTGTCGTACTGGCAAAAATCGGCAATACACCTGGCTGGATTTGATTGATAACTCGTACCGCTGGAGTAACGCGTGGTGACTCCTGCGACCAGAGGCTACCGACTATCAAGCAGTGAAATGCGATGCATGTAAGTTTTATATACGTTTTCATATTTCTTATGTTGTCTGTTTCGTGAGCAAATGTAGCTGGTTTCGTGAGAAACCGGGGAGCACCGTCGACATTACTGCAGCCGGTTTCTTACGAAACCAGCTACCTGATTGAATTCACGCGTTTTACTTGCCGCTGGCTTTCGCAATAGCAAAGTCAACTAGCGGTTGGCAATGAAAAAAGCCGGGCCAATGATTGTGGCCTTGGTCGTCAATGACGATCAGTTCGACCAACGACTCTTGCCCCGCTTCACCATAAGCTTTTTTTAGTTGAGCTGAGTTTTGTTTCAGTGGCACAACTTCATCGATCGCGCCGTGAATAATCGCTACCGGGATCTGGGCGTCAGCAAGTTTTCGGACATTGCGAATTGGATTGAATTTGTCGAGTTGTTTTTCGAATTCATCAGGGGCAAGTCCGTAAGCTGAAGCGGCTTTGGCGACGCCAGGATAGGTGGTCAAGTCGAAGACAGGATAGATGCATGCGATGCCAGCGACCTTGTCTGGATTGCGAATCGCCCAACTGCTAACCCACAAGCCGCCGCGACTGCGACCGAGCACACACGGGCGGGCCGCAAAGCCTCGCTTCTCGACTAACATGCTATACAGTTTATCCATCGCATCGCTGCCGGCCGGACTGCCGTACGCTTCGCCCGCGTCCACTCCAGCGACGGCGATGCCTGCCGCTAAGAATTGCTCGTGCATCCACTTTTCGTGAGTGTCCGGATAGTTCGGCAACAAAGTCGGTGCATACATGATCCATGGTTGCGGCTTGGATCGTTTGGATTCTTCAGGAGAAAAAACGAACCCCGTTCTGCCATCGACGTCAAGAACCTCTCCCGGCAGAATCAGTTGTTCGGCAGTGATTCGTCGTTTCTCTTGGCCGCTCACCGAGCTAACAGCATGCAGCGCAAATAAACATAGCAGCGCAAGTTGTATTCGAATGTAAGTCATCATTTATTTCCTTGTGTAACGGGCAGTTGGGAGCAGTGGAAATTTCTTCATCCGTGGGACCACTATGTTATCCGTGGGATGAGTATGCCGCAAAAAACCAAAAACCGCCGCCCACTGACGTGTTGCTGGTATCTGGATTGAATTCCCTGCAATTTAACTCAAATAAGCCGCGGGCGTTCGATAAGTCGCACTCAAATTCCATTCGGTGAGCCCTCGCTTTAGCACCGCAGAGACTGGAAGACCACAGAGAAGTGTTTCCGTTTTCACTGAAAATGCGATTGCCAAATTGAAAAACTCTGACCAAAACGATGCAGCACTGCAAGCTAACCCGCAAACAACCATCAGTTCTCGGTGAATCTGTGAGCCGTCGGCGCTAGCCGCGGGTGAACGAAGCGGAGGTCGATCATGACAGCCAGTCCTGTTTTTAGTCGCAGGATTGAATAGACATTCATTGTAGCTAGACGCAAGTAATTTGAACGCCTGACTGCGGAAACCTGCGACTAGCGCCGTCGAAGTCCGCGGATGAGCCGTAGACGCTACCCGCCGGCGAACGAACTTAGGCGGTCTGAATTTCTGAAAGCTTAACCGATGTAAGTGGTTGCTGCGGTGGAGGTGCTTAACTTTGGATACTTGTTATGAACGACTAACACTCCGAAATCCGCGGCTAACGCCGTCGGCTCACTGGCTGTGGTAACAAACTCGAATCTGCAACATTCGACTGCTGATACATCGGTAAGTATCGATAGTAAACTTCCAAGCACAGGCAACTCATGGCGGTCGAATAAACGCGGCCACCGTAGCCGCCCCACAGTGGATCGGGATTCCAACTGCCCGCTTGTTCGTCATAGGCGGGTAGCTGAGTTGTCAACAAGCGTTGCTTCAAGGCTTGATTCCAACGCATCCAATCGGCGTCTTGCAGTTGAAACAAGGCCAGAGTGGCGTAGTACCAGTAGTAAACGTTGTCTTGCTTTGCACCGGGCAATTGCGACATGATCATCGCTTTGGCTTCACGCTGGGCTTCAGCGGATAACGGATAGCCGATGATCAAACGACAAGCCAAAGCCTCAGCGGTCATCGTTTCCGTCGCTGGACCTTGGCCAGGTTGATACCGAGCAAGACCGCCAAGCGTGCCGGCTGCACAACTGTCCAGAAAACGCTGCATGCGACGTTTGACTTCAACAGGTACGGTGATGCCAGAGCGTTCGATGCTGCGGAGCGCCATCGCTTGCCAACCAAACTGGCTGAGATCACCTGAATCACCAGCTCGATAACGCCAACCGCCGCCGCGAACGTCTTGAGCATTAATCGTAAACTGCGCGGCTTTGATCAGCGCCGGTTGCAGTTGTTCGTCGTGGGTCATCGCATACGCTTCGGCCAGTGCCAGCGTTGCGATACCGTGGCAGTACATCCGCGCATTCATCACGCTCGGCTCTTGCCCAATCTGCTTTGGACCTGATAGATCACCGGATGGCATCTGCGATTGAACCAAGAAACTCAATCCGCGTTCAACCGTTTGACGATGATTGCCTTCCAGGTGAGTGTGCCCAGCCGACAGGAACGCAAGTAGCGCCAGGCCGCTGACCCCCGTGTCGGCTCGATCCCCGGTTCCATGGCGGTGTTCGCCCAAAGCTTGAGTCTCGGTACCGCCACCAAAGCGTTTGGCATTCCAAGCACCGTCAGGCGATTGGGCTTTGGCAAGCCACTGCAGACCGGATTCTACTGAAGCTTCACTGTCAGCATCGGCGCCATAAGGCATGGCCAATTGCAAACGATTGTGGGCTTGCCGCAGTTGATATTCTTGGGGAACTTGTTCGGCCGGCGTTGGCATCGCAGGCGGCAGGACTGGCGAAGCTGAACTGGCGGTCGTTTGTGACTGCGAGATCGGTTGATCTAAAGCAAATGAAGGCAACTTAGGTGCAGCTATTTGTTCTTGAACGATCGGCAGTTTAGTTTGATCTTTGGGCGCTAGATCTCTAGGGCTCGGTGCCTCTTCAGGCAGACTTGGCATCGGTGTCGGCCTGAGATCTTCAAGCAGCGGTGGCGCCGAAACAAGCCGCATCATTTCGCGGATGTTGGGCTGCGGTATCTCGGGCCGAGCCAGCTCTTCAATTGGAACAGGCTTTTCCCAGGCTTGCAGCGGTGCCGTTTCGCTGGACTCACTTGGCTCGGTCTCGTCTGCCGGCGCTTCTTCGAACGAATCGGTAAACGAGTTGTCCATTGAGATGGCGACTGCATGCTCGCGACCGTGCGGATCGCCTTGGGGCAGAATGACACGCGTCCCACATGCGTACATTAGCAACCACACGTGAGCCATAATGCTCAGGACAACACATTTAGTCAGCGGCTTGGCTTGCCCCCAGCGGGTACGAGAGGCGATCAAGAGTGTGATGGCAAGCAATGCAAAACCGACGCCGAGCACGACGGCAAAGGTTCGACCGTGAGTCACGTATGCCCACAGGCGGTAAAGAGAATCGAAAACGGAACTGATCACCCACATGCGCGTCGCACTCATGCGCTCGTTGACCGAGCGCTCTAACGATTGACTTGTCTTGAGCTATTGACGGCTAAACTGAGGCTCGTAACACCGGCTCGCTGGGCTGCGGCACTAGCCGCAGCGACATGTTGAAGAGCGACCTTTTGATCGGCTCGCACTACAACTCGAATCCCCGGATAGCGAGCCCGCAGAGCATTCAATTGTTGCGTCAACTGCTCAATGGAAACTGGTTGGCCATCGAGATGACACTGTCCAAACTCGTTGACCGAAATCACGCGTTGGTCAGGTGGGGCCACCATCGGTTTCAATTCGCCAACGTTTGCAAGTTGCAAGTCGATTTGGCGTTCGCTGCTAGTAAACTGTGTTGCAACCATGAAGAATATGAGTAGCAAAAAAACGACATCGATCATCGACGTCAAATTGACACTAGGCATTTCTTCAAGCGAAGATGTTTTGAGTGGCATCCCTTCCGACTCCTTGGGGTTAATCGGCTAAGTTAGGCGGCGCGACTGCGTGAACGGCTTCGCGATTTGCCGGATTCCTGTAAACCCTCGGCACTTATGATCTCTACAATACTCTGCGCGTGTAGATCCATTTCAAGGATTAGTTTGTCGATGCGGCCTAGGAAGAATGCGTAGGCGGTATAGGACGGAATGGCAACACACAGACCCGCGGCGGTAGTAATCAAAGCAGTTCCAATTCCGCCCGCCAGTAATTCTGGCCGCCCCATCGCATCGGCTCTTGCGATTGTATTGAATGCATCGATCATTCCGAGTACTGTACCAAGCAGGCCGAGCAAGGGCGTCAAGTTACTGATCGAGTTAAACAGCCTCAAGTACTTGCGCATATGACTGACAACGCGTTCACCGGCATCGACGACCGCTTGTTCGACTTCAACCGCCGAACGACCGTACTTCTTGAGAGCTCCTGCAAAAATTTCGGCGATCGGACTGCCGTTCTCTTCGCACAAAGCGAGTGCTTCGTCGCGCCCAAGCTGCTGCTGTTCTAATTGCTCAATGACGCCACGAATAAACGGTCGAGGAATGACGCGGGATCTTCGCAAGTAAAGCAATCGCTCCATCACGAAGATCATCATCATGATTGAGCAAGCAATGATCGGCAGCATCATAATACCGCCTTCACGAACAACGGTCAGCAAGTTACCCATCGGGATTGGGGCGTCGGCTGCCACCGGAGCGTTCGCAGCAGGAGCATTTTCAAGCGGAGCTGGATTGTTCGGCATTTGCGCGACCGTTGGATTGGAGGCGATGCGTGTCACGGGCTGATTATTGAACTGGTTGTTTTGTTGAAAGTTTGATGGACGGCCACCGTTGTTTTGAAAATTCTGTAGTGGGGCAGGGGCACCTTGGCCAAAATTAACCGAAGAGGTTAACAACGTCCCAATGATGGCGGCGAACATTGCAAAGCGAATAGCCATTTGTGGTCTGATGTTTTGCATATTCAAAAGCCTGCAAATTTTCGATGATTGAATGCGTTGTATGGGTTACTGTTACTACCAGAGCTACCGGAGGGCGGGCGGTTGGGCCTTGGTCGCGGTCCGCTCGATTACTTCGATTCTTGCTGCAGCTTCTTGGCGGATGTTTTCGTCTTTAGTGACCGAGACAGCTTGTTGATAGGCTTCTAGCGCGTCGCTTGACTGATTGAGCAATTCGTAGCACTTGGCGGTTTGTAGGAGGGCCAGCGATTGCCATGGCTGCGATTCCGTTGGCAGAGTAACCGGCTTGTAAGCGTTGATTGCTTCCGCCGGATTCTGTTCCATGAAAAGGGTTTCGCCGAGCATCCACTGAGCGCGAGCGACGGCCGATGTGCCGCGGGCTGAATCAGATTCGATGATCGCTTGCAAGTGAATTCTTGCTTGTTCAAATTCAACACGCTGCATTGCAGCTCGGGCTAGCAGGTAGTCAAATTCATGCAGACGTTCGTAATTCGAAAACCGCTTCTTTGCGTCTTCAACAGCGACGACTAACTTTGCATAGTCCTTTGTTTTCAACAGCAACTCACTTTGGCGAAGAGCGATTGACACGGCCCACTTGGGTTTGTTCGTCGCCTTTGCGGCATATTCGCTCAGCCACTGCAAGTCCTTAAATGCAATTGCATTTTTGCCTGCTTGCGAAGCAGCCTCAGCCCGGCTGAATCGCACTGCAACTTGGTGCGATTCGTCCATCTTTGCTAGTTCTTCGTCGTTTGGAAGCACTTCGAGACTGTGCGCCGCATTGCCTTGGGCTAGTTCAAGTTCGGACCACAATATTCGGAAACGACAATCGGTATTTTCGTCGAGCCCATGATGAAGAGCTGTTGAATCTATGATGGGCATTAGAAGGTTAGCAGCCGTTTCAACGTTGCGATCTTGCAGCGCGTATGCCGCCATCTCCAACCGTGCGAGCGAGTGGCTGGGCGTATGCGGCTCGCTTTCGATGAGCGATTGCAGCAACTTTTGAGTTTGTGAGTGAACACCAAGTTGCTGATAGATCATCGCGACCAGTAACTTTGATTCGTCGGACGTATCTGACATGGCGTCGGTGAGTGCGGCGAGCTGTTCGGTGGCCAACTCGAGCGTCCCTGTGGTAGCCAAACGTTTTGCAAGTTCCACGCGAGAGTCGACGAGTATTTTAGCTAACGGTGTCTCTTCATTGGTCGCCTTCTCGCTGGGCATCTCTCTTGATTCGATGTTTTGCGTCAATACTTTTAGCGCTTCGATAGACACGGTGTCGTCACTGATCCGTTTCGCCGCTTGCAACCAGACTCGCAAGTGATGAGCGTCGAGGTTGGCGTCCAATTTGGTCGACTTTGATGCTGTCGTGATACGGTCGGACCATTTTTCCAGCAGCGCGGCTGCATCTCTCTCCCGATTAATTGCTGTAAAACACTCGGCCAGATGGACGGCAGCGATGCATGCCAACGTGGAGGTCGGTTGGTCTTCGATTAACTGTTCTAGCGGCGCGATAGCGGCGGACGGATCGGCGGACGCAATCGCTTGGGCAGCTTTCTCATAACGCTGCCGCGACGATTTCGAAACCGGTTTGTCCGGCGCAGCCTGCATGACCGCGCTCAGCATGATGCTAACGCTAACGAAAAGCTTGAACACACGAGCCTCCATGCTCGAAATAGAAATTCACCCCGTGGGTTTTAACTATCTGTACGAATGGCAACAAGAGAAGAACGCGCGATCTTTGAGCCGACGGCGCTAGTGTTGACTTAATGGCAATACACAAATGATCTCAGAAGCTAGTCGAAGTGGACGACCGGTTTTTCGGAGCGCGGGCGTCCTCGCCCGATGTCACTCACTTTCGAATTGCTGTACTCAAAATAAGGATAGTATTCGCTTGCCGAGGTTAAAGTCTATTAGCCGGAACGCGTTAGCGTCCGGTTAATGGATAAAACCGGACGCTAACGAGAGCGTCCCGCTTAGGAGTTTGAACTGAAGCTGGTCATTATGGTGGTATAGTCTTATCAGCCGGAAGGCGTTAGCCTCCGGTTGTGTATTGAACCGGAGGCTAACGCCTTCCGGCTGATAAATCACCTGTAAATCCGCGTTT